>CAZPMV010000040.1:0-3678 GCA_964587335.1 uncultured Anaerolineales bacterium | reverse complement strand
TTTCGCTGTGCCGTCGCTGGCTGCGCTGCTGGCGAGCGGCTACGATGTGGTCGGTGTAGCCACGCAGCCTGACCGCCCGGCCGGGCGCGGCCGCAAGCTGAGCGGTTCGCCTGTCAAGCGCTTCGCCGACGAACACGGCCTGACTGTACTGCAGCCGACGACGCTGCGCAGTCCGGAGCCGCTGGCGGTCCTCTCGGCGCTGGCCCCCGACGTCATCGCCGTTGCCGCCTACGGCCTGATCCTGCCGCAGACGGTGCTGGACATCCCGCCCCACGGTTGCCTGAACGTGCACGGCTCGCTCCTGCCGAAGCACCGCGGCGCAGCCCCCATCCCAGCAGCGATTCTGGCCGGCGAAGACGAGACGGGCGTAACCATCATGCTCATGGACGCGGGCATGGACACCGGCCCCGTTCTGAGCCAGGCCACCTGCGCCATAGGTCCGCAGGACACCACGGGCACGCTGACGGCGAAGCTGGCGGAGTCGGGCGCGTCGCTGCTGACGGAGACGCTGCCCTGCTGGCTGGCGGACGAGATCGTGCCGCAGCTCCAGGACGACGAGCTGGCCTCCTACGCGCCGATGATCCGCAAGGCCGACGGGCGCATAGACTGGACTCTGTCCGCAGAGCAGATCGCACGGCTGGTGCGGGCCTATCAGCCCTGGCCAGGCGCCATGACCTTATGGAACGGCCGATCGCTGAAGTTGCTCCGAGTGCGAGCGCTGCCGGAAGAGGCCGTGGATGGACCGCAAGGGCGAGTGGCGGCGCGGGGCAACGGTGCGGCAGTGGTCGCCGGCCAAGGATTGCTGCTGTTGGAGGAGCTGCAACTGGCGGGCAAGCGTGCGCTGCTGATCGGCGACTTCCTGCGTGGGCAGCGTGGCTTCATTGGCAGCGTGCTGGGCAGCGTGCTGGGGGAACCTCTCTGAATGCCAAATCTAGCTCCGCTAGCTTCTTCGCGGTAGGGTGACCGGTGGCGGGGTCCCAGCCGCGGGCCGCGTAGTATTCCTCCAGCATGGCCTCCAGATCGGGCAGAACACCTGCCGCGCCGCCGTCGGGCCGTGGCTCGGTCAGAAAGCGCTGGGGCAGCGTGTCGTCGGCGCGGCCGATGCCGTACCCAATGTTGATTAGCCGCTTGAGGTTGAACAAACGCTCGCCCGTGCGGAAGGCGTCGTCGGTTGTCCAGTGCCATCCCATGGCCAGCTCGACCCATTGCGCCACCGTCTCCGGCCCTACACCCGCCTTGATGATGAACTTGCATAGCCCCAGCGGGTTGTAGAGCGCCATGTAGTCCTGATAGCGGGCGGCCATGGCTCCCTTGCCGCGACTATCGTACCGGTCGAAAGCGCCATCCCCCGTCTCGCCGAGGTGCGAAAGCCCTGGCACCTCGATTCCGTAGCCCCGCCAGTAGCTCAGCGCTTCCAGATGGCAAGCCCCGCGGTTGGCCGTGGCATAGTTGACCGCCATGCTGGTGAAGGCGCGCGGGTCGTGATAGGGGAACTCCTGCCCCTTGACGTGCAAGGCGAAGTTCTCTGCCTCCGGGCCAAGCCGGGCGGCGGCCGACCGCACGCCGTCGGCCAGCAGATCGCCCAGCCCCTGGCGGCGAGCGATGCGATGGATCAACTCGATGATGGCGTCCGCGTCGCCCCAGCGCAGCGGCAGCCTGCCTGTGTCCTCGTCGCTCAGCAGCCCCTTCTCGTACGCTTCCAAGGCGAAAGCGATGTTGGCCGCGGTGGAGATGGTGTCCAGCCCGTAGCCGTTGCAGAGGTGATCCATGTAGACGATGCTGTGCAGGTCGTCGTTGAGCAGCAAACCGCCGAAGCCGGCCAGCGTCTCGTACTCCGGACTGTGAGCCTGCAGGCCGGCGTAGCGCCCTTCCTTGATCTCCACCTGCTTGCCGCAGCCGATGGGACAGGCAAAGCAGCGGTGATGTTTCCTGAACATCGTCTCTGCTATCGTCTGCCCGGTGGTGCGCTGCGCCCCCTCGCTCCAGCTCCCGCCGCGCCAGTTATCAACCGGCAGATCGCCGGCTCGCTCGGCTCCTGCCAGGCCGCCCGAGGTGCCCAGCTTGCTCATGCCCATGGAATTGTCCTGGATCCAACGATTGGCTGTCTTCACCGTCTGGCGGAAGGTTCCGAGGTCGTGGTACGATGGTCGTGCGCTGCCGCCGCGCACGACGATAGCTTTGAGGCGCTTCGAGCCCATGATCGCGCCTATGCCGCCCCGCCCGGCGGCACGAGCCTGCAGCCGTCCGCCCATCATCACGCTAGCATAGTGCACCAGGTTCTCTCCTGCCGGGCCGATGACCGCCACCTGCGCCTTGGCAGCGGTCTCGGCAAGCAAGACATCGTGCGCTTCGTGACAGTCGCGGCCCCAGAGATGCTCGGCGCTGCGCAGTTCGATGGTCCCGTCGCGGCCGTCAATCCACAGGTAGACGGGCCGCTCGGCGCGGCCCGTGAAAACAAGACCGTCGTAGCCAGCGGCGCGCAGGACAGCTCCCCAGTGCCCGCCCACGTTGGATTCGCCCCAGATTCTCGTGAGCGGCGACCGGCCACACCAGGTGGTGCGGCAGCCGGAGGGCGCGAAACTGCCGGTGAAGAGGCCGTTGAAGACGTACAGCGTGCTGGTTACGTCCAGCGGCGGCAGCGTGGGCTCCATCTCCCGGTAGTGCAGCCAGGCGGCGTAGCCGCTGCCCAGCAGGAAGCGGCGCACGTCACCGTCGGCGATGATCTCTTCGCTCCACGTGCCGTTGGTCAGGTTGACTTTCAGGTATCGGCCAGCGTACACAAGGGGCATGGGTAACCTCCACATTCTCTTCTTGCAGCATTCGCCACTGAAAAAGGTCAAAACCCATCAGCGGATTAAGCAGATGAAGCGGATAACAACGAAACAAAATCAGCTTAGTCCGCTCAATCCGCTGACGATTCCAGGTGTTTTCAGAGGAGTCAGAGACAGATTTCTTGAGAGACACCTGGAGAATCCCCGTGCCCTCTGTGCCTCCGTGGCGAGTCTGGCGATTTCTTCAGCAGAGTTACAGACACATCCTGAGAAACCCGTGGCAATCCGTCCAATCCGCGGGAATCCGCGTCCTGTTTTCAGTCGCTTGGGCAGCAGCCTGTAGTTATGACTTGTTTGCTTTCCTCTCACAGCGTGGCGGGCAGCAGTTTCTCCATTCTATCCTCCGCGAGGTTTCCTGGGGTCAGATTGTCTCTATGCCAGCAAGAGCGTGCTGCTTTGTCAATTATACCAGAGTGGCGCCAACGGCGCAACAAGGAGCGGAGTGCCCTGCATCCAGGGCATGATCACGAAGAACTACGGGATGCGGGGTTCGTAGTAGCGACTTCGGTCGCTTTCGCCCCATTTGCATGACTGAAGTCGTCGCCACGGGATGTGTTTCGCTGCCCTTTGGTTTTCATTGGAGGAAGAGCTGTGGTATAATCTCGCCAGGCTCAATGTCGTGTGTCCAGCATGACTACGCCAAGGAGATGATTGAAATGGAAACTGTTCAGCTACGAGGTGTGCAATACGTGACGGACAGTGCAGGCAAGCGTACAGCCGTCCTCATCAACCTTGAAGAGTGGGGCGAACTGTGGGAGGACATCTACGATGCGCTCGTTTCTCAGGCTCGCAAGGATGAGCCAACCGTATCCTGGGAAACACTGAAAGCCGAGGTGATGAGCGAGGT
>CAZPMV010000039.1:5964-16480 GCA_964587335.1 uncultured Anaerolineales bacterium | reverse complement strand
GGGGGAGCAACAGCGCCGCCGCCAGCGGCGCGCCCAGGATGGTCACCAGCCACATCGTCTCTATGTTCATGCCTCATCCCTTCTTGGAACTGCTGACTGGCAAACTGGTACACTGGTGCATTACCAGTCTACCAATCTGCCAACTTACCAATCTACCAACCGTACAGCACCAGGGCCAGCAGCGCCAGCGCTAGACTGACCGCCACCCACAACAGATTGCGCTGCAGTCGCCCCGTGTGCCAACGCTGCAAACCGCGGCTCAGCACCAGAACGGAGCGCACGGAACGGCGCAGGAGGCCATCTAGGCCCTTATGTTCCACGAGGCGATGGGTGACGCTCGCCCCATCCACCACAGCGCGCACGGAACGGTGCAAGAGGCCATCTAGCCCCCTATGTTCCACGAGGCGAAGGGTGACGCGCGCCCCATCCACCACAGCCCGCACGGAATGGTGCAGGAGGCCATCTAGGCCCTTGTGTTCCACGAGGCGATGGGTGACGCGCGCCCCATCCACCACAGCTCGCACGGTCAGGGCGACGATCTGCTCCGCGATGCCCACCTCGATCACGGCGTGCAATACCTGTGCCGCTCGGGCCAACCCTTCTTGCAGGTCGTGCGCTTCTTCTGCTGGCTGCGCCGTAACGAGAGGTCCCCATCTCAAGCGGCGTTGGAGTCGCCATACCGCCAACACCAGAGCCAGCACCACCAGCAGCGCCGGGGCAGTCACCGCATAGCGCAACAGGGCTGCCAGCGTAGGCATGGCTGGCAGCGCCACGCGGCCGGCTGCCGCCAGGCGGCGAGCCAGCGGTCCAAAGGCCAGCCCACCGGCCAACGCTCCACCGCCCAACAACCCGATCGCTACCCACTGCCTCCAGTGGACCTCCGAAGACCTCAAGGGCTTAGGAAAACCCGCAGGGTCTGACAGAAGCCGCCACGCCGCGCGCGCTGCCCAGACGGTGGTCAGCGCCACGGCAGCCTCGGCGACGAGCAGAGCGTCCAACGGAGCCTCCGCCTCCCGTGCCCACCAGGTTGTCAGCAGGCCGAAGGCCGCCAGCGCCAGCCCGCCACAGGCAAAAAGGCCCGCTGCGACTCTGCGCCGCGTAGCCGCAGCGGAGTTCTGGGCCGCGTCGGCCGCCAGGAAGAGCAGTAGGCGCAGCGGCGTCAGCGCCAGCAAGCCCAACCAGACGGCCGGCTTGACCCCGGCAGCGGCAACAAAGAGCGCCAAACCGCCCTGCGCAGCGCCGAGGTAGACCAATGCTCCGCGCAGGTCCGCCTGTATCAGCGCCATGAGCGTTGCCAGCGCCGCGCCGCCTGCCCCCAGCCAGAGCGCCGCCATCTGCAGCGGGCCGGCCAGCGCCAACAGCGGCGTGACGCGATAGAGCAGATATAGGCCCAGGTTGGGCATGACGGTGGCGTAGAGCCAGGCTTGCGAAGCCAGCGAAAGCCGTTGCCCAGACTGGCTCCAGAGATGAGAGGGCCAGCCGCCCAACTTGACCCACACCGCCAGGACAAAGCCGGCCATAACCCAGCCCAGGCGCGCGGCGTCCAGTGTGCCGCCCGCTTCCAGTGCCGGGCCGATGCTCAACGTGCCGCTGGCGACCATCAATATCAGGATAGCGATGAGCAGCCCCGCGTCGCCCAGACGCAGGAACAGGTAGCTCTTCCAGGCCAGGCGGCTACCCACCGAGTTTCGCACTTCGACCAGCAGCGCCAAGGCGATGCACAGCGCCACGATCTCCAGCGCCATGTAGCGAGCCAGGAAGTGATCGGTCAGAAAGGCGACGTTGCTGGCCGCCAGCGCCAGCAGCGTCACCGCCCCAGACAGGGGTGGGTGTTCCGCGCTCTCTCCCCCTCCCTTTTCCCCCCGAGCGGGGATGAAAGGGGTGGCGAGCAGGACAAGGAATGCCCCCCAGGTGGTCACCAGCACAGCGTAGAGCCCTGTGGCTCCGGCAGCCAGCCCCATAGGGCCGACGCCGGGCAGCCACTCCACGACGATGGCCGGGCCACCTCCGGCGTGGGGCAGCAGGGCCAGGGCGCACAGTGTCGTAAAACCGCTCGCTGTCAGCGCCACGCGGTGCATGGTTGAGTGCCGGGCACGTCGCCACATCGCAGCCATCAGCACACTTGCTAACAGCGGCAGCGCAACCAGCCCCACAACCAGCGTGTTCATCACGCTTGCTAACCCCGCAACTTGTCCAGGAGGTCAACGTCTCCCGAGGGATAGTGGCGGAAGATGTTCACGATCAGCGCCAAGGCGATGGCGATCACGATCGCTTCGACGACCAGGGCCGAGGTGACCATCGTCTGGGCAAAGCGCTCCTCCCCGCGCATGTGGCCAGCGTGAATGAGGCTCAGCGTGACGCCCTGAAGCATGATCTTGAGCCCTATCACCTGCTTAATGACTTTGCGCTGCGTTAGGAGACAAACCAGGCCGATGACGAAGAGCAAGGCCACGGCGATCAGGTTCATCGTCTCGATGGTCAGCACCGGCAGGTTCACTTTTCACCTTCCTCTTGTAGCAGGGCCAGCACGCCCAGTACCCCGCCGAAGATCAGCCCTACCTGGACGGCCAGGTCCAGGGCGCGTCTGTCCCACAGCAGCGCTCGGAAGCCGCCGTCGGCCGGCGATGCGGGGGCAGGGGCAACGAAGGATCGGCCCAGCAGCAGGCCGCCCAGCAGCAAGACGGCGACGAGGATCACCAGCCCGGCAGGTCTAGTCTTCATTTGCTCCTCCCCGTCCGGACGCCGTCAGGCTGATAGCGGAGATAAGCAGCACGCTGACCAACCCCGCCCCCACGCTCAGCTCGAAGGCCCCAGCGTAAGGGCTGTCCAGCAGAAAGAAGACCGCAGCCAAGGCCGCGCTGCCCACCCCCAGGATGATCACGGCCTTGAGCAAATCTTCGATGGCCACCGCCAGGCAGGCGCACAAGACGACGATCAGCAGCAGCAGGGCATCTATCCACATACGGTTGATCATCCAGAGATTCTGCATGAGCGGTCTTCTCCGCAGGGCACTTCCGGTTGGGCGTTTCCATTTTTCCGGCGCATCTCCAGTCCCTAGCTCGTGGCCTGCTAATGGCTGAGGACTAAGACTGGGGGACTAAGAACCGCCGAGAAGGCTGCCCAGGTCAATGTTTAGGCCACCGCTGGAGCCACCACCTCCGCCTTTGGTCTGCGGCATGAATTGCAGGATCTTCCTCGCCAGCTTCAGCATGGGCATTGTCTGCAGGTAGACCTTGCCCGGGCCGCGCAGTGTGGCCAGGAAGAGCCCCTCGCCGCCGAACAGGATGTTGCGGAAGCCCTTGAGCATGGTGATATCGAAATCCACCGTCGGCGCGAACATGGCCACGTGTCCGGTGTCTACCTTGAGCAGCTGTCCCGGCTGTAGGTCGTACTCGACAACTTCGCCGTCCAGTTCCACGAAGGCCAGCCCCGGCCCCGTCAGCCGCTGCAGGATGAACCCTTCGCCGCCGAAGAAACCCGCGCCTAGCTTCTTGCGGAAGTGCATGTCCATATCCACTGACTTGTCGGCGCACATGAAGGCATCCTTCTGTACGATCATGCTCTGCCCCTCCGCCAGCTCTAGAGGGATGATCTTGCCCGGGAACTCGGAGGCGAAAGCGACGACGCCGCTGTCCCGGGGGACGAAGAAGTCTGTGATGAAGAGAGATTCACCGGAGATGGCGCGCTTGAACATGCGTCCCAGCCCGCCGCCGCTGTGTGTTTCCATCTCCACATTGCCGCTCATCCAACTCATGCCACCCGATTCCGAGTAGACTTTCTGACCGGGCTTGAGTTGGATCGTGACCACCTGCAGGGTGGTGCCGCTGATTTCGTACTGCAAATCGCTTGCCATTGTCCTCCTCCTCATTTCCGATTGGTCTAAATGGATTGGGTGTGACCAAAACAACTTGGGCGTGGTGCAGCCCATTCTCATTATCTCACATCTTCTGTCAAAAAACGAATCTCACTTCCTATCCACGCGTTGGTTTCGGACAGTTGTTACTCTTTCAAGACGCTGTGAACACGGCCATCGTCCGCAGCACCCGCAGCAGTGGTTCCTGCCAGCCTGTTCCTCCGCTCATTGGTAGCCAAAGCTGGCGCAAACCTACCCGCGTGCCCGGCCCCAGCTGCTGCTGCAGCCCCTTTCGATCCACGCCAGCCAGTGCTTCGCTCTGCAACGCCAACTCTTCCTCCTGCTGGGAGATAGCACTCACCCTCGCTTGCAGGCAGAGGATCTTTACCCGCACCACGTACAGCAGGTTAACTAGCTCCGGCGGCAATGGCCCGAAGCGGTCGGCTAGTTCCTTCTCCATCTCCTCCACGGCCCCGATGTCTATCAGCCCAGCCAACCGGCGGTAGAGTCGTAGGCGCAGCGAGGTCTCCGCCACGTAGGTCTCGGGAATGCGGGATGGCAAGGGCAACTCCAAGGCTACTGGAGGAGCTAAGGGGTCTGATGGAACTGACGGGGCTGAGGGAACTCCAGTCCCTTCAGACCCCTTAGGCCCTTCCACCCGCGTCTGTCTGAGTTCTCCCACCGACTGGGCCAGCAACCGGCAGTAAAGATCAAACCCCACGGCGGCGATGTGTCCGTGCTGTCGGGCTCCCAGCAACTCACCAGCCCCACGAATCTCCAGGTCTCGCATGGCGATCTGGAAGCCGGCGCCCAGTTCGCTGGCCTCCAGAATGGTCTCCAGGCGGCGGCGAGCCACAGGGCTAAGTGCTTTGTGCTTATCGTAGAACAGGTAAGCGTAGGCGCGCACTCCGCTGCGCCCCACGCGGCCGCGCAACTGATACAAATCGGCCAGGCCGAAGCGATCGGCGCGGTGGATGATGATGGTGTTGACGTTGGGGATGTCCAGCCCGCTCTGGATGATGGTTGTGCAGACCAGCACATCGTACTCGCCGGCGGCGAAATCGGTCATCACCGCGGCCAGCTCCCGTTCCCGCATCTGACCGTGCCCGATGGCGAAGGTAGCTTCGGGCGCCAACCGTTTCAGCCGTTCGGTCATCTGCAGGATGCCCCGCACGCGGTTGAACACGAAGTAGATCTGTCCCCCTCGATCTATCTCCCGCAGGATGGCCTGCCGGACCAGCGGCTCGTCGTACTCGGCCACCACGGTGCGGATGGGCAGCCGTTCTTCGGGCGGCGTGTTGATGGTGCTCATGTCTCGCACGCCGCTGAGGGACATGTACAGTGTGCGCGGGATGGGGGTCGCCGTCAGCGTGAGCACGTCCAGCTCTCGCCGCATCTGCTTGATCTTCTCCTTGTGGCTCACGCCGAAGCGCTGCTCCTCGTCCACAATGAGCAGGCCCAAGTCCTTGAAGGCCACGTCCTTGGAGAGCAGGCGGTGCGTCCCGATGACGATGTCCACTGCCCCCTTGCCCAGCCGTTCTACCACCTCTTTCTGCTGCTTGCGAGAGCGGAAGCGGGAGAGCATCTCCACTTTGGCGGGGAAGGGACGCAGCCGCTGAACGAAGGTCTGGTAGTGCTGCTGGGCGAGCACAGTGGTGGGCACGAGCAGGGCCACCTGCTTGCCGTCCATCACCGCCTTGAACGCCGCCCGCAGGGCCACCTCCGTCTTGCCGTAGCCTACGTCGCCGCAGATGAGGCGATCCATAGGCTTGGGTTGCACCATGTCCGCCTTGACCTCCTCCACTGCCCCGAGTTGATCTTCAGTTTCCACGTAGGGGAAAGAGGCTTCCAGTTCTGCCTGCCAAGGGGTGTCGGGGGCGAAGGCGTGGCCGGGCATCACTTCGCGAGCGGCGTAGAGTGCCAGCAACTCCTTGGCTATATCGGCCACCGCCCGCTGGGCTCGCCGTTTGACCAGCGCCCAGTCGGCGGTGCCCAAACGGCGTAGCATAGGAGGCGCATCGCTCGCACCCACGTAGCGAGCCAACCGGTCCGCCTGGTGCACGGGCACGTAGAGCTTATCTCCCTGAGCATAATCCACCTGCAGGTACTCTCGCTCCGCTCCACTCACGTCCAGGGTACTCAGGCCCTGGAAAAGGCCGATACCATGCTCGATGTGCACCACGAGGTGGCCTGGCTGCACCTCGGAAAAGAAGGCTTCGGGAGCGACAGGGCGCGGCCTGGGCCTTCGCCGGCGGTGCGGCGCTGCCCAGCCGAACAATTCGGCATCTGTGAGTAGATGCAGGGCACGGGAGAACTGACTGCTTTCGCTTGGTGCAGTGGTGTCAAATTGGTAATTCGTAGTTCGTAATTCGTCGCTGGACTTACGCATTGCGAATTCAGGATTACGAATTTCCAGCGTCCATCCTTCGGCCAGGGTTCCTTGGACGACGGTAGGGCTACCAGGCAGTGGCGGTTCGCTCACTTCCTCGACGACGGTCGTCGGCTGGCCTGCTTCGCTCAGCAGAGCGGCCAGGCGGGAAGCCTGGCGCGTGACCAAAACCAGCTGCTGACCTCTCTCCTGCAACCGCTGGGCATCATCCAAGACCTGCCGCACACGGCCGCCGTAGCGAGGTCCCGGCGCAAAGGCTTGGGCGATGGGAGACATGGTAGCCGCCGGATGGCCATCGAGACCCCCCAAGCCGAGGGTGAGCGCAGTGCCGCTGTGCTGACGTGCGGCGAGGCACTCTGCCACGGCCTGCCATTCGAAGTAGGAGGGCAGGAAACTGGCCGGCAGCTCCCGGGCAGCGGTCAGATCCTGCTGCAAGCGGATCGCCTGTTCCTCCAGGTCGGCCCAGGTCGTGGCCAACTCTGCTCCGTCCTCGATGAGCAACAATCCTTCGGGCAGTAGGTGGTCCAGTAGCATCGCTGGCTGGCTGTAGACGTAGGGCAGATAGAATTCCACCCCACGGAAGCCACTACCCTGGGCCAGTTTCTCCCGTTCCTCCTCCATTCTCTGCCGTGTCAAGGCGTGGCAAGAGGGCAGGTCGAGCGTTGCCAGCCGTTCGGCGGCCCGGGGTCCATGCTTCGTCAGCGATTCCATGGCGGGGCCGATGAGCACCTGCTCCACGTGAGCCCGCGTGCGCTGTGTGGCCGGATCGAATGTGCGCAAGCTGTCCACCTCTTCGCCGAACAACTCCAGACGTACGGGCCAATCCAGATTGGGCGGGAAGATGTCTACGATGCCACCGCGGCGGCTGAAGCTGCCTGGCTCCTCCACCACGCTAACAGGCTGATAGCCAAGGCCTACCCATCGCTCCAGAAGCCTGTGGAGGTCAATGATCTGTCGCCTGCGGAGCGGGCGCAGGGCCAATCGCAACTCGCGTGGGGGGAGTGTCTTTTGCATCAGCGCTCTGGCCGACGTTACAATGATTGGATATTGGATATTGGATATTGGGTATTGGGTGCTGGGTTTCGAGGTTTGGGTTAGCGCCACGAGGGCTGCGAGTCGCTGCTGCCTCGTCTCTCTCGACCAGGTGATGCGCTCGTAGGGCAGGGCGTCGGGGTCGGCGAAGAGGTACACTCGTTCGGGATCGTTCATCCATACCCGTAGGTCCTCCGCCCACCGCTGGGCCTGCTCGCTGCGGGCGGTCACCACGATGAGCGGCCGATTCAGGTCGGTTGCTAAGGCGGCAGCGAGGAATGGACGCGCCGCATGAAGCAGCGCCAGCGGCTCTGGTGTGCCCCGGCCTGCCTTCAGACCCTGCAGCAACTGCTGATAGGCTGCCACTTCGCGTAGCAATGCCAGGAGTCCGCGAAGATTCATGCCTTGTTGATCTCTCTCCTCACTGATGAGAACCCTGGGGTTTCGTCGGCCAATACGTGAGTCCTGCCGCGTTCCGCGACACCATGAGTGATCAGAGTCTCAGTTGCTCTCGGAAAACCGCAAGGTTCTGAACGGTTCTTTCCCAACACTACAAGGGGCCGGCCAAAAAGACCCGCCCCTACACAATGCTCGACTTTGATATGAACGTTCGTTCTCAGTTGTTGTCCGGTGAGCCTGTAATGATACCCTGCGGCTGCCGGCGGGATGCCGATGGTGGTTCCTTCGGTTTCTTCGACGGGCTCAATCTGGTGGGCTCGGCAGAGAGAGGCTTCGGTGGGGAATTGTACTCGTTCATGGCGGATTCGATACCTTCCGCCAGCCAGTGCTCCACCGCGGCCACCGCCCGCTCCCGCACCTCAGCCATGACCTCTTCCTGCTCAGCCGAGAAGTTCTGCAACACGTAGTCAGCAGGATCCATCTTGCCTGGCGGCCGGCCGACGCCCACCCGCAGCCGCGGGAAATCGCGGCTTGCCAGCAGCTTGATGATGGACGCTATCCCCTTGTGTCCGCCGGTTCCTCCGTGGGGGCGCAGCCGGATGCGGCCGATGGGCAGGTCTAGGTCGTCGAAGATCACCAGCATGTCCGCGGGCTCGACCTGGTAGAAGCGCGCCACCCGCGCCACCGCCCGTCCGCTCTCGTTCATGAACGTGCGTGGTTTGACCAGGATCACTCGCTGCTCGCCGACAGAACCGAGGGCCAGCCGAGCCTTGCCCCGCCGTTTGTCGAAGCGCAGGCCATACGCCTTGGCCAACAGGTTCACAATCTGGTAGCCAATGTTGTGCCGGTTCCTGCAGTATTCCCTGCCCGGGTTGCCCAGACCTACGATGAGCTTGAGTGCTGTGATTCTCTCAGCGTCGCCTTCTCCTCCAAGATTGAGTCCTCCCGCTGAGATGGGGAGACAAGGAAAGATTCTCGCTGTCACCTTGTCACCTTGTCACCTTGTCTCAATCAGCCTCGAATGCGGGCCCAGAGCCAGCCTAGGAAACGCTTGAGGGCAAAGAAGAGCCCCACGGCGGCGAAGGCGGCCAGCGCGTATTGGGCTCCCAACACGAAGGCACTCCCGACGTCATCCAGATTGATCTGGCTGATCAGCCTGTTCAGGCCGCCGTTTTCATCCTCTGTAGTCCCTGCGGGAGCCCCGCCCTCTGTCGGCGTCGGAGTGGGCGTTGGGGTGCGGGGCACGGGGGTGAGGATAATCGGCAGCTCGACGACGACCGTCGGCGTCGGCGGCGGTGGCGTGGGCGTCTCGGTAGGCGTGGGCGAAACCTCCGGCGTGGGCGTCTCCGTGGGCTGCGCGTTGGCCACCAACACCTGGCGCGCCAAGCCCTCTTCGTAGTTGCCGTCGAGTCTCACCACTCGCAGTCGCAAGCTGTAGGTGCCGTCGGTCAAGGAGGTGGTGTCCCAGATGCCTAATAGGCCGGCGTTGACCTGTTCAAAATGGGCGTCGCCGATGAATACCCAACCCCCGCCGGGCTCCGCTTTGTAGTATAGTTCGTAGCGCTGAAATTGGGAATGCAAGGCCGTGCCGGTGATGGATACCCGCCCTCGCAGCGCGGTGAAGGGTTCCGGCGAGGTGATCACGGCCTGCGCGGCCTGGGGCCGGGGCATGGTGTGGGGCTCAGCCCAGACCGCAGCCGACGCGAAGACAAAGATGAGTATGGCAAGAACAGAAGCGACCTTTCGGTGCATAGACATCCACCCCGAGTTGGTAGTTGGCGCAAGTGTAGCACAAGACGACCTCGCGGACAAATGCAAGATGTCGTGGGTAGCCCGCATCTATTCCCACCCTTCGGTGTTCTATTGAGTGGAATCACGGCACAAGATCTGTGACTCTGTGGGATCGTCAGAGCATACATTTCAGATCAAGCAAGAAGGAGGAAGATTATGATCAAAATCGTCACCGATTCTACGTGTGACTTGCCGCCGGAAGTGTTTGAGCAATATGGCATCACCGTGATGCCCCTGCGCATTCATTTCGGGATGGAGGCTTTCCTTGATGGCGTCAACATCACCAAGGACGAGTTCTACCAGCGGCTGCGCACCGCCCCTCAACTTCCCACCACCTCCCAGCCTTCGGCGGGGGAGTTCTGCGAGGCTTTCAGGCCGTTGGTCGAGGCAGGCCACGAGGTCGTTGGTATTTTCATCTCCGGCGAACTGAGCGGCACCTGTGCTTCAGCTCTCACTGCCTGCGGACTGTTGCCGGAGGCCTCTATCTCGGTCATCGATTCTCGTTCCACGTCCGTCGGGCTGGGCATGATGGTCCGGGAGGCGGCGCTCTTGGCCGAGGCGGGCGCCGACGTCACTGCGATTAAGGCTCGAATGGAAGAGCTCGTGGCAAAGATGAAGCTCTACTTCGTGGTGGACACGCTGGAGTACCTCCGAAAAGGGGGGCGCATTGGCGGCGCCAAGGCACTGCTGGGCACGGTGCTGAACATCAAGCCGCTGCTCATGGTACATGACGGCCGCGTTGAACCATTGCAGCAGGTACGCACGCGGCGCAAGGCCTTGCAGCGCATGATTGAGCTGATGGCCCAAGAGGTGAGCGGTGCCAGTCTCGTCCACTTATCCATGACTCACGCCCAGGCTGAGGACGAGGCCAAGGCGCTGGTGGCGCAAGTGCAGGCCGCCATCCCTTGCGAGGAGTTTTTCATCTGTGAACTCGGGCCGGCACTGGGCACTCACACAGGGCCCGGGGTCATCGGCGTCGCTGCCTATGGGGACTGAGAACCTATTCCCTATCCTGGAGGTTTGCAGAGGCGGCTCCTAGCCGCCGGTCTGGA
>CAZPMV010000039.1:0-5864 GCA_964587335.1 uncultured Anaerolineales bacterium | reverse complement strand
AAGCGGTCACTTCTGCTATACTTCACACGCCTGCACGGGAGACACTCGGCGAGTGTCCCCGTCTGGCGCAGAAGTAGAGAGAAAATGTAACCTTTATTGCGCGGCGGTGTTGTAGCAAGCGAACGCCGCTGGGGTCAATCCAGGAGTTCCGGCTGTGTCTCAAAGGGAGAAGGACGAGGCGGCTCTGATCGAGTGGGCCAAGAGCGATCTGGGTGGTTTCGGCGAACTGTACGAGCGCTATGTTGATCGCATCTACAACTACATCTTCCACCGCGTTGGCAACCACCACGACGCCGAGGACCTGACGGCCCGCACTTTTCAGCGGGCACTGGAACACGTTGGTCGTTATGAGGATCGGGGGGCTCCTTTCTCTGCCTGGCTGTACCGCATTGCTCACAATCTGGTCGCCAACTGGCATCGCGACCGCAGCCGCCGGCAACGAAGGGTGATCTTCTTGAGTGAACTGGTGCAACTTCACTCTCGGGACGAGGGGCCCGCCCGTTTGGGGGAGGCCAGCGAAGAGCAAGCAGCGCTACAGGCGGCGATCCGCCGCCTGCCTGCCGACCGCCAGTTGTTGCTGGTCCTCAAGTTCAGCGAGGAATTGCCTAACGTGCAGATCGGTCAGGTCATGGGACGGAGCGAAGGAGCTATCAAGTCACTGTATCATCGCACGCTCATCGCCTTGCGCAAGGACCTGGAGGGTAGGGGGTTCTGGCGCTGATAGCCAGTAGAGAGGGGAGCTATTCATGAAGATTGTCAGCGACTCGACTTGTGACTTGCCCTCGGGCTTGTTGCGCCGCCACGGCATTCGAATACTGCCTATTAACATCCAGTTTGGCATGGAGACCTATGAGGAAGGGATCACTATCGATCGGGCCAGTTTCTACCGCAAGGTTGACGAACTGGGGATTCTCCCTACTACCTCACAGCCTTCGGCGGGGCGGTTTGCTCAGGTCTATCGCCAGATTGCTGCGGAGGATGTGAAGACGATCCTGTCCATCCATGTCACGGCCAAGCTGAGCGGCACTTGCCAGTCGGCGGAACTGGCCAGACAGATGGTGGCTGATGAGGTAACGGTGCATCCCTTCGACAGCGCCTGTGGATCGGCCGGTTTAGGCTTCATGGCCCTGGAGGGGGCGCGTTTGGCCGAGGCGGGCGAGAGCGCCGCAAACATCCTGAAGCGCTGGGAGGAGATTCGGCCCCGGATGAGGATTTTCTTCACTATGGCTGATCTCAAGTATGCCCAGATGAGCGGACGGGTCGGAAGACTGCAAGGCACGTTAGCTTCGCTTCTCAACGTTAAACCCATCGTGGCCCTGGAAGGTGGGTTGCTGGATGTGGTGGCACAGGTGCGGACCAGGAAGAAGGCCCTGGAGCGGATGTTGATGTTGATGGAAGAGGCGGTCGGCACTACGGAGGTAGTGAACCTGGCCGTGATACACGCCGAAGCGCCGCAGGAGGGACAGCGACTGCTGGATCGGGCGCGGCAGATGTTCAATTGTCAGGACACCTTCGTCGTGGACCTAGCCTTCTCTCTGGCTGTTCACTTCGGGCCAGGGACTCTGGGATTGGCTGCCTATCGGGTTTGAAGATGATCACAGAAGCAGGGACACAAAAGGGGAACGCCAAAGTGAGTGAGAGAGTGTTGACGGAAATCCTGGCTGCTCACGCTGATCACATGGTACGCGGGGAAGCGAAGGAAGCTCAATACTTGACCCTGTTCCCCGACTACAGGGAAGAGTTGGTTCCTCTGCTGGAACTCGCGCAGCAGGTCAGGGAGACGCTGGCGTCGGTGCATCCGTCGGAGGCTTTCCGCCGCAGGCTGCGCCAGGAATTGCTGACCATAGCACGGCGGCAGGCGGCCGTTCCGCTGCCTACGGAGCCATCCCGCTGGCGCCAGCCCTGGGTCATCGGCGCCGCAGCGCTGGGCTCGGTCATTTCCCTGGCCTCGGCCGTGGGCGTCATCGCCTATCTGCGGCGCGCCAAGGCGACGAAGCCGGTGACGGCTGCCGGCTGAGCGCATTTGAGTATCAATCTTGGACGCGGCGGCCTAGCGCGAAAGGGCCGCTGTCCCGCTCATCACGTAAACGGCCAAAGGAGGGCTTCTGTGGGAGCAGTATCTGCTCTTTGGAGGCCCCTTCTGTATCAGTACTGGAGTTTGACGAATCCCGGAGTGTCCTGCATCTACGGCATGATCACGACGAACCACAGGATGCGGGGTTCGTAGGGGCGACCGGCCGGTCGCCCCTACAGTCGTTTTCGTCCCATTTGGACGACTGAAGTCGTCACTACGAGTAGAATCGCCAGTCTCCAGTCAGTAGAGGGAGGAGGAGTCTCGTGGCTGAACAGTATGCGCGTATCACAGGCTGGGGCATGTACGTCCCCGAGCGGATTCTGACCAATCATGATCTGGAGCAAATGGTAGACACTAGCGATGAATGGATCGTGACCCGCACGGGCATTCGCGAGCGGCGCATCGTCGCCGAGGGGGAGGCTACGGTGTCCATGTCTTTGGCGGCAAGCCGCCAAGCGCTGGAGAGGGCAAGAGTGCGCCCCGCCGAGCTCGATCTGATCATCATCGCCACTTCTACGCCGGACTACCTCTGCCCTTCCGCCTCCAGTATTTTGCAGCACCGGCTGGGAGCGAAGAAGGCGGCGGCCTTCGATCTGGTGGCGGGGTGCTCTGGCTTCGTCTACGGGTTGGTGACCGCCAGCCAGTTCATTCAGACCGGTCTCTACGAACGGGTGCTGGTGGTGGGCGCGGAAACCCTGTCTATGGGTGTGGATTGGACGGACCGCAACACGTGCGTCCTTTTCGGTGATGGGGCAGGGGCGGTGGTGATGCAGGCCAGCGACAGTCCTACGGGCATTCTCGCCGCTGAGTTGGGCTCCAAAGGCTCCGACTGGGATGCGCTGATGTGTCCTGGTGGCGGCAGCGCCAATCCTTTCTCTCAGAAGGTGCTGGACAGGCGGGAGAACTACTTGCGTATGGACGGCCGCCGGGTCTTCAAGTTTGCCACCCGTATCATGAGCGAGAGTGTGCGCCGCGTGGTGAGTCAGAGCGGCGTGCCTTGGGACGACATCAAATTGGTCATACCGCACCAGGCCAATGCGCGCATCATTGATCTGGCTGTGCGTCGGATGAGGCTGCCGCCCGAGAAGGTGATGGTCAATGTGGACCGCTACGGCAACACGTCGGCGGCGTCCATTGCGTTAGCGCTGAACGAAGCGGTGGAGGAGGGGAGGCTGGAGCCGGGGGACCACGTGGTGTTGGCCGGCTTTGGCGCCGGGCTGACCTGGGCGACGGCTGTGGTGCATTGGGAGCCTGTGGAGACCGAGGGCATCCCGGTGCTGAACTGGCCGGTACGCGAGCGGCTGGCGCAGCAGATGGCCCGCGTGCGCACAGCGGCCTGGAACGCCCGTGTGGCCCTTTCCACCCGCGCCGGTGAGGCGGCAATGGCACTGCTGTTGCCGCTCTACACCTGGACCGGCCGGCGGAAGAAGAACGCGGGGCGCAAGACAATCAGCCGATGAAGCCGATGAAGCCGATCCGCTGCATCGGCTTCATCGGCTGGATGGAGCCGATAGAGCCGATCCGCTGCATCGGCTGAGTTATGATCTGCCCCATCCTGTGGTCCGCCGCTCTCCTCATATACCAACGCACGATTCCACGCCCAGGATGAAGACCAGGGCGCGGCGCATGGTCAACCCCGCCTTGCTCGGCTCCAGTTCGGCGTGGGGACGGCAGGAGGTGGTAATGAGCTGTAACGCTTCATCTACCTGCGTGTCCTCTACCCCGATGAGCAGCGTGACGTTGTCCCGCCGCAGAAATCCGCCGCTGCTGTTGATGCGAGTAACTCCGTGATTATTCCTTAGCAAGGTATCAATGACCCCGTCGGCATCGTCGGCCTGGACGATGACCAGCAGCATTTTCATGGCACGCGCCTCCAACCCCTCCAACCCTATGGAGTGTTCATCCACTGGTGACCTCCTCTTCACGGACGCCGTGCAGCAGTCCGGCTCCGACGGCCAGGTCCAACATTTCCCTGGTGATGGCCTCCTGGCGGGCTTGATGGTACTCCAGGGTCAACTCCTCGATGAGCCGCTGGCTGTTCTGGCTGGCTCCATCCATGACCCGGAAACGTGCTGCCTGCTCGCTGGCTGCCGACTCGATCACCGCCAGGTACAGCCCCACGGTGATGAGTTGGGTCATTACCAGGGCCTGGAGCTGCGCCGCATCGGTTTCCACGATGGTCGGTGGCCAGGCTTCCTCACCGGGCGGGCCCACAGCCATGAGAGGTGGAATCAAGCGGCGGGTCACCGGTTCGTAGGCCACCGCCGAATGGTAGCGATTGTACAGTACCTGAAGGCCGTCAATCCGGCCCGTCTCGTAAGCGTCCAGTGCCCATTCGGCCAGGGCCTGCGCCCGGGCGAAGGGCCACAGCGTGGTCATCGGCAGTCGCTCGGCCCGCAGGATCGGCTCTCCCCTGCGCTGAAAGTGATGCCCGGCGCGCTCGCCCAGGGTCAATAGGAGCAAGGTCTGTCCCTGGTCTCGCTGCTCGGCAATCAAGCGTTCGGCGGCCTCCAGCACGGTGCGATTGAAGCCACCGCACAATCCTCGTTCTGCGGCGATGACCAGCAACGCTTCGCCTGCTGCCGGTTTGCTTCGGCCAGAGTCGGAGGGCGGCTCCTGGGGGGCGACGATGGCCAGCACTTCCTCCAGTTGGCGAGTGTACTCCCGTGCCGCCTCCAGTCGCCGCAGAGCGGCGCGCCAGGTCGCGGCAGCGATGGTGCGCAGGGCAGTGAGGATGGGCTCGATGTTCTCGATGTTTTCCAGCCGCTGTTCGACGCGTTCGATATCCTCCATGATGAAACAAAGCCCCTTATCTGTCTCAGACCCTTGCGGTTTTCCAGGCGAAACTGAGCGTCCATTCGGTCACACAACGGATGAAGAACAAAACGGATTGTTGCGAAATGCGATAGCACTCATAAGCATTTGGAGGCAAAACCCCAAGGATCTCCCCAAGGTTCTCATGAACGCGCGAAGGTCGCCCGAGCGGCGGTGATGGCCTGTTCCAATTTGGTCTCTATCTCTGATGTCAGCTCGCCACCGTCGGCCAGGTGTTGGTAGAGAGCAGGATGCTGGCGGGGCATGAGTTCCAACAGTGTCGCTTCGAAACGGGCCACCTCGTTCAGTGGCAGATCGTCCAGGTGTCCCCGGGAGGCAGCGTATAAGATCACTGCCTGGCGGGCCAGGGAGAGGGGGGCGTTCTGTTCTTGCTTCAAGACCTCTGCCAGGTGCTCCCCGCGAGTGATCTGGCGGCGTGTGCGCTCGTCAACTTCGCCGCCGAAGCGGGTGAAGCGAGCCACCTCCTCGTACTGGGCCAGCTCCAGGCGCAACCGTCCGGCCACGGCTCGCATGGCCGGGCGCTGGGCCGCGCCGCCCACTCGCGAGACGGAGAGCCCCACGTCAATGGCCGGGCGGAAGCCGCGCTTGAAGTGCCCGCTGCCCAGGTAGACCTGGCCGTCGGTGATGGAAATCAGGTTAGTGGGGATGTAGGCTGCGATCTGGCCTCGTTTGGTCTCCGCGATGGGCAAGGCGGTCAGCGAGCCGCCACCCAGGGTTTCGTCGAACTGGCCAGCTCGCTCCAGCAGCCGGGCGTGCAGGTAGAAGATGTCACCCGGATAGGCCTCCCGCCCGGGCGGCCGGCGCAGCAGCAGCGAAAGCTCGCGGTAGGTATCGGCGTGCTTGCTCAGGTCATCGTAGACGATGAGCGCGTCCCGGCCCTGGTAGACGAAATACTCGGCCATGGTGCAGCCGGCGTAGGGGGCCAGGTAGCGCAGGGCCGGGGGGGCGTCGGGGT
>CAZPMV010000038.1:0-16579 GCA_964587335.1 uncultured Anaerolineales bacterium | reverse complement strand
GGTGTCACTACTGCGTTGATACCACTACATGTTGTGGTTGACTTGCTCCAATACCACTAGAAAGTTGGGTAGGCTGAGTAGTTACCTTCTGAGATGATCTCCCCGTTGAGCATTGTTGTGCAACTGTCCGCCATATGACAACGAATAAACAGGATTTATCGAATTGACGGCGCTGAATTCGGTAAATCCTTCGAATTCGCTGTCATATGTCACACCAACGCCCAGCAAAGGCGGCAAACTTGCCCTAACCAAACACCTCGCCCAACACCTCTTCCAGCGTCGGCCTGCCGATGACCTGCAACTCGTAGCGCACCCGCTGGAAGGGACGCTTGATGCTCAGCACACGGCTCAGGTCAATGGGCGTGGCCACGATGACCATGTCGCAGGGTGTGTCGTTGATGGTCTGCTCCAGTTCGGCGATTTGGTGTGCACCGTAGCCCATGGCTGGCAGGACAGCGCCAGTGTTGGGGTACTTACCGTACGTTTCGACGATGGAACCCACAGCATAGGGACGGGGATCCACGATCTCCGCCGCGCCGAAGCGCTGGGCGGCCACCGTCCCCGCTCCGTAGGCCATCCCGCCATGGGTCAGCGTGGGGCCATCCTCAATGACCAGCACCCGCTTGCCCTGGATAGCTCCGGAATCCTCGACGAAGATGGGCGAAGCGGCCTCGATCAGCGTCGCCTCCGGGTTCGCCGCCCGTATGTTGGCCCGCACCGCGGCCACGTTGGCCAAGTCGGCGGTGTCGATCTTGTTTATCACCACCACGTCGGCCAAGAGCAGGTTAGCCTCACCGGGGTGATAGCGCGTCTCGTGGCCCGCCCGGTGCGGGTCAACCACCACGATATGCAGATCAGGCCTGTAAAACGGCAGGTCGTTGTTGCCACCATCCCAGACGATGACATCCGCCTCCGCCTGAGCGGCGTCCAAGATGCGCTGGTAGTCCACGCCAGCGTAGACCACCACGCCGCGGTCAATGTGCGGCTCGTACTCCTCCCGCTCTTCAATGGTGCAGTTATGGCGATCCAGGTCCTCGTAGGTGGCGAACCGCTGGCAGGCCTGCTTGACCAGGTCGCCGTAGGGCATGGGATGGCGCACGACGACGACGTTCTTCCCCTTGCCCCGCAGGATATCGGCAACGCGGCGGGTGGTCTGGCTCTTGCCGCTGCCCGTGCGCACGGCGCAGACAGTGACCACCGACACGCTGGCCTGCAACATCGTCGCCTTGCCGCCCATCAGACGAAAGTCCGCCCCCGCCGCCAGCACCAGTGAGGCTCGGTGCATCACATACTCGTGGGAAACGTCGCTGTAGGCAAAGATCACCTGATCCACATCGTACTCGGCGATCAGGTGTGCCAGTTCTTTTTCCTCGTAGATGGGGATGCCCTGGGGATAACCCGGCCCGGCCAGCTCAGGCGGGTAACGGCGGTTCTCGATGTTGGGGATCTGTGTGGCGGTGAAGGCCACCACTTCGTACTGCTCGTGGCCTCGGAAATAGACGTTGAAGTTGTGAAAGTCACGCCCTGCAGCGCCCATGATCATGACGCGAGTCTTCGACATTGACAAACTTGCTCCTTTGTAAGAATCAGCGACTGAGGTACCGAGTATCTGAGGTCCGAGGGATCTGATGGACCAATCTACTGGTCTACCGGTCTACCAATGCAGCAACCCTAGATGTACAGCCTGTTCGGATCCACCTCTTCCCGCAGCACGCGCAGCTCCTCGACTGTGGGCGGTTCGTTGTGGTCCGCCCTGTCGGGGACGATGAGATCGAAACCGGTGTTCTCAATGACCTGCTCCAGCGTGACACCGGGGTTGAGGGCCAGCAGCTGCATGTGCTTGGTCTTCTCATCGAAGCCCATAAGCGCCAGGTTAGTGACCACGCGGTACGGCCCTGTGCCGGGAGGCAGCCCTGCGGCCTCCCGTGCACCCGGCCCGGCCAGATAGCCCGGCGTAGTGAGGAAGTCCACCTGGGGCACAAAGCGGCGCTTGTCATGACGCATGATGGCGATGGTGCGCCAACAGAGAGATCCGACGTCGTTGGCTCCGCCGCTACCCGGCAGCCGCACCTTGGGCCGGTCGTGATCGCCGATGACCGTGCTGTTCAGATTGCCGTAGGAGTCAATCTGCGCCCCGCCCAGAAAGCCGTACTCAATGAAGCCCCGCTGGGCTGTCTCCATTATGTCGCAGATGCCCGAAGCAGCCACCGCCCGGTAAAACGTGCGCGCTTCGCCCACGGCCAGCGGCAGGTCTTCCAGCGAGCCACCGGTGCCGCCGAACTCGAAAACGGGCACCAGATTCGGCGCCTGCATCTTCTGCGCCAGCGAAGCGGCCAGCATGGGAATGCCCGTACCGATGAACGCCGTCGTGCCATCCTCCATCAGGCGGGCGGCGAGGCAGATCAGAAGCTCAGTGGGGTTATAGTCGCCGGTCATCGCTCACCTCCCCTTGACGATGGAGCGCACGTGATCCAGCCGCTCCTGGCCGATTAGTTCCAGATACTGTTGGTGGTTCTCCACTCCGTGGACGGTCTTGTCCAGGTACGCCTGTGCGCCTTCCGCTGTCTTGGAAGCCGCCACCCATTCCTTGATGCGTTCCTCGTCCCGCTCGTACAGGTAGCACATCTCGCCGGGGTAGGAGCCGAAGGGCGCTTCCACCACAGCGTCTACCAGGTAGTAGGGGATGATGGTACGGTCGGGGTAGCGGCGGATCTCATCAGAGGGCACGATCTCCTCAGCGCTGATGATCAGCCGCTTGCAGGCGCGGGACATTTCGAAGGCGAAACCGCTGATGCCGTCAATCTGGGCATTGCCGTACTTGTCGGCGCGGTGCACGTGGATCAGCCCCACGTCGAGGATCAAGGCCGGTAACAGACATACCATCTCGCCGGTGAAGGGGCATTTTGCGGCCTTGGCCGCGCTGTAATTGAAGGTATCGGTGCCCAACATGGCCCGCACGGGGATGAAGGGCACCCCCATGCTGGCGGCCTTGAACCGCCAGGTGATGCCGCCGTTGCTCCATTCCACCACCTTCTCGATCTGACCGCTCTCCACGGCCCGGCGCAGCGCATTGGAGACACCGTACACCTCCAGCCCGATGTAGGTGAAGTCCATGGCCTTCACCAGGCCGGCGGCAATAATGAGATCGAGTTCCGTGACCCCCTGCCCTGCCAGCCGCAGGTCTCTCTTTCCCTGGCGGATCAGCTCGCGGGTCAGCGACATGGGAGCGCGCACAGTGCCGTACAGTTCGGTGCCCAGATAGTCCCCCTCGTGGACGAAGCGGGCAATGGCCTCCTGCTCGCTCATTCGCTTGTCCACCAGCGCCTTGCTCTTCCGGCGGTTCCATTCCCGGAAAGCGTTCATGTCCGGTGGCTGAAGGAGCTCACCGATGCCCGAAGCGATGACATTCATAGACGTTCCTCCTCGAACGAATGATGAACGGAGGGCCAAGTCGCGTGAGACGTCAGGCGTGAAACATGATGATTTGACGCTGTGTATGTCTCACGTTTCACGACTCCTCTGAAAAAAACCAAGATTGTCAGCGGATTGAGCGGATTGAGCCGATCTTGTTTCATTCTCATCCGCTTCATCCGCTCAATCCGCTGATGGCTTTTGGCCTTTTTTCACTACAGTCATTTCACTCTTTGCGCTTTGCTCCATCTGCAGTAGTCGAAATCTCAGGATCACCCAGCCTCTTCGCCCACTCCCGCTGCTGGGCCACGGCACTGCCCAACACGCCGTTCACAAAACGCGGGGCGGAGTCGCTGCCGAAGATCTTGGCCACCTCCACCGCCTCGTTGATCGCCACCTTCAGCGGCGTATCCGCAAGGCTCAACTCAAACAAGGCCAAGCGCAGGATGTTGCGGTCAACGACCGCCAACTGCCCCACCGGCCATTCAGGGGCATAGTGCCCGATGATCTGGTCGAGCTGCGGCCGATGCGCCAACACGCCGAAGACAAGTTGGCGCACGAAAGCTGCACCATTCTCCGGCAAGGAAGTCGAATCCAGCCGCTGCTCGACGACGACTGTGGGATTATGTCGAGCAATATCGATTTCGAAAAGAGCCTGTAGCGCGGCTACCCGGGCGCGCCGTCGAACCTTCACTTTAAGACACTCCGTGTGCGAAAGTGATTTGCCGATCTACCAGTCCACCAGCCTACCAACCCCCTACGGCTCCTGCACCGAGGAGGGAGGACAAGGAAACTGGACATCGTCAATGTGGACATTCACTTCCCGCACCGGCATGCCCACCATCTCCTGTATCGCACGCGTGACCCCACCTTGCACCGCTCGGCCAACCTCCAGCATGCTGGCGCCACTATCAACGATGACGTAGAGATCCACGGTGACAGCATGATCCTCAACCACGACACGCGTACCCTCACCCGTAGTGCCTGCCCCCAGAATGCGGCCAGGAGCGCGCCCCGACATGCGGCACACCCGAGGGACGCTCACAGCCGACAGCCGTGCAATGGTCACAAGCACGCTGGGGTGGATGGTAACCGCGCCCAGTCGTTCATCCGTGAGTTCGTCCACATGTTTATCCATGGTTGACACCCTCAACCGATAGCTAGGCCGCCATCCACCACCAACACCTGGCCGGTGATGAAACTGGCAGCATCAGATACAAGAAAGGCTACAGCTTCGGCCACATCCTCGGGGCGACCGACCCGTCCCAGCGGTGTGCGCCTGATGGCCTCGCCAATCAACTCCTGGGGCAGACCCTCGGTCAGCGCCGTAGGAATCAGGCCAGGAGCGACGGCGTTGATGGTTATGTTGCGGCTCCCCACCTCCTTGGCCAGGCTCCTGGTGAACCCGACCAAGCCAGCCTTGGCCGCGGCGTAGTTGGCCTGCCCGGCGTTCCCCTGTAATCCGGCAATCGAGGTGATGTTGACGATACGGCCACGGCGCTGCCTCATCATAGGCCGCATGGCCGCCTTGCAGCAGTTGAAGACGCTCTTCAGGTTGGTGGCGATGACGATATCCCAGTCGGTTTCCTTCATCCTCATCAACAGCATATCTCGCGTGGTGCCAGCGTTGTTGACCAGGATGTCCAAACGGCCAAAGGTCTCAATAGCTGCCTTGATCAGCGACTGGGCCTGCTCATGATCGCTCACGTCCGCCTGCACGATCGCGGCCTCGCCGCCATTGGCGATGATAGTGTCGGCGACCTCTTGCGCCTGCTCGGCGCTGTCGCGGTGATTGACCACCACCCTGACCCCCTCGGCGGCCAGCTTCCTGGCGATGGCCGCGCCAATGCCCCGCGAGCTTCCGGTGACCACTGCGACTTTGCCCTCAAGACCCATCATCACTCAGACCTCCGTGAAGGCTCGGGCATCGTGCACGCTTCCCACATTCACTCTCCGCACAGCGCGGTCAATGCGTTTCATCAGCCCCGTCAACACCTTGCCCGGTCCCACTTCGACGAAGGTGTCCACGCCCTGGGCGATCATCCACTGCACCGACTCGGTCCAGCGCACCGGAGCAGTCAGTTGCTGCACTAACTCCCTGGCAATCTCGTCCACGCCAGCAAGTGGCCTCGCTGTGACATTGCCAACCACAGGCACACCCGGCGCCCGCAACGGCGCGGCCTCCACCGCCTGACGGAAAGCAGCCACCACTGAGGACATGAGCGGCGAATGGGCGGCGATACTCACTGCTAGCCGCACGACCTTCCGCGCACCCGCAGTCCTGGCCTGATCCATGACCTCGGCCAGGGTTTCCTCGTCGCCGGAGATGACTATCTGGCCCGGCGAGTTGTAGTTCGCTGCCTGCACGACGCCACCAGTGGCCTCTCGTGCTTCCTCGCAAAGCCTGTCCACCGTCGGCGCATCCAATCCCAGGACTGCGGCCATGCCGCCACCATCGTCCTCCCCCGCCGCTTTCATCAGCAGGCCTCGCTCTCGCACCAACCGCAGGCCAGCAGCGAATTCGAGTGCGCCCACCGCCACCAGAGCACTGTACTCACCCAGGCTGTGCCCTGCGCAGAAAAGCGCCGTCTGCCGCACCTGCCGCTCGATCACACTCCACAGCGCCATGCTCGTCACAAAGATGGCTGGCTGGGTGTTGATCGTGTCGTCCAGCACCTCCTCTGGGCCGGCAAAGCACAGCGCCGAAAGGGGAAAGTCCAACAGGGCATCGGCTTCATCGAACACAGCACGAGCGCTGGGGTAGGCTTCGTACAGATCCCGCCCCATCTCCACACACTGCGATCCCTGACCCGGGAAGATGAAAGCCAGCCCTGACATAAGGATCCTCCACGGCCAGCATCGGGGGAGTCGGGGGAACCCGTCCCCGCCCTCCCCCGATACCGGTCTCCCACCGCTAGGTGAGGCTCACTACTCCTTCTTCTTCTTCTCCTTGATCTTCACCACCTCTTGACCCCGATAGCTACCGCAGTGAGGGCAGACCTGATGCGGGGGACGCAGTTGATGGCAGGTTGGGCAAGGTACGAGATTCAGCGGCTTGATGGCATCGTGCGCTCGCCGCCTGTCTCGCCGGGCTTTGGATGTTTTACGCTTCGGTACTGGCATAGGTCAATCTACTCCTTCTCCTGATTCCTCGCTGAACCGCAATCGCTGCAGCACGCTCCAGCGGGGGTCTTCTTTTTCGGTACACTCACATGGTCCCTCGTTCAGATTCTGGCCGCATTGTGAACACAGACCAGCGCAATCGGAACGACACACGGGACGGATGGGCAGAGCCAGCAGCAATTGCTGGCGAATCACCTCTCCCAGATCAAGTACATGGTGCTCATCAATCAGCAGAGCAGTATCTTCTGCCGCGTCAGAGGCCCTGTTGTCAGATGCGAACACCTCACTAGCCTGGAATTCCTCCTCCACCGCTGCCGCCAGAGAGAAGACAAACGGTGCGAGGCAGCGGCTGCACGGCAGTTCCACCTCAGCCTGCACCCGTCCCTGAACCAAGATACCAGCGTCGGTGCGCAGCAGACAAACCCGACCTGTCACGGGGCCAACGAGTTCGATGTCCTCATCCAGGACTGCAATGTCGGCCTCGATGCTCTTGTGCTGGGTGGCGCCAATGGGGGACTTCAGCAACTGAGCTACATTGTGTTCCACTTCCACATGAACTCTCCAAGCGCTCTGCACGCGTCTACAGCAAGCGCCCCATTATAGGCAAGACCGACAGAAGTGTCAAAACCGCTGACCACCCCCAAGTCCAACCGAATCGTCGGCTCAGGCAGCTCCTGACCGCCGACGACGTGTTAGCTCTGTGCGCTTCTCCGGAAGTGCTCTCACCCCGCTGGCTACGGCCCCAGAGCCGTTCGTGTTCAGAAGACAGAGCAGCTTACGCTGTCGACTCAAGGTGAGCGATTCCGCGGCGCACTTCGTCTAACAGGGTCTCCAATTGCTGCTGCAACCCCTCCAACGACACCTGAGCGTATTTACTCGCACCATCCCTCAGTGCCTGCGCCTCTCTTTCCGCCTCAGCGATGATGGCCTTGCTTCGTTCGCCAGTGATTTGAACGCTGGTCTGACGCTGCGAAGCATCCCAGGGGAACGCGCGAACCTGAGCTACGATCCTCTGCGCTTCCCTATCCGCCTCATCAATGATGCGATCTTTCTCCTGCTTGATCCGTTGCGCTTGCTTCAACTCCTCCGGCAGCCAAGCGCGGAACTGATCAATGATACGCAGACACTCCTCCTCGTTCACCAACAAAGTGGAAGTCAGAGGGATGCGCCAACTCTCATTCAGCAGGTCTTCGAGCTGATCCACCAGTTGTAGGATTTCGATGATAATCCCCCCCCCCTCTACGCGATCACCTTCAGTCACGTAAGGAACTCAGCGGCACCAGTGCTTCGCCTGTGTCCCCGGCAGCTTCAACACGGTAGCGCAAGGCGTCCTGCACGTGTGGCGGCGACAGAGAGCAAATGTCACCTCCCAAGAAGGCGACCTCCTTCAACGTCGTGGCGCTGAGATACGCATATTCCAAACTGGTCATCAGACAGACAAACTCGATGTCCGGCGCCAGCTTCTTGTTCATCAGTGCCATGTGAAACTCGAACTCGAAGTCCGAAAGGGCACGCAGACCACGAACGATGACCTGAGCGCCAACCTCACGGGTGAAATCCACGGTCAGGCCGCGATAGGCGCTGACCCGCACGTTGGGCAGTTTGGCAAAAGCCTCCCGACACATGACCACGCGCTCTGCTGTGGGAAAGAGTATTCGCTTGGAAGGACGGTCGTAGACGGCCACGACAAGCTCGCCGAACAACGCCGCTGCCCGCTGGGCGATGTCCACATGTCCATAGTGCACCGGATCGAAGGTTCCTGGATAAACTGCGAGAGTCACTTCAAACTCCGAACTTCCAAGTCTCGGCCACCCCATCCATCCGACGACTAGCTGATGTCGCTTCGGCCTCGCCAAAAGCGAGTCACCTGCCGCGCCAGCAGACGGTGCTCCGGCTGCCTCAGCTCAGGATCTCGCTCGAACAGCTTCTTGGCTTCCGCTCGCGCCAGTTCCAGCGTGCGCAGATCGCTCAGTTGAGCCATTCTCAATTCAGGCAAGCCACTCTGGCGAGTGCCCAGGAAGTCCCCAGGCCCCCGCAACTCCAGATCCTTCTCGGCCAACACGAAGCCATCCTGAGTCTCCTCCAGCGCTTGCAGCCGCTCGGCAGCGTCCCCCGTCGCCGCATCGGACACCAGCAAGCAATAGGATTGCTGCTCACCCCGCCCCACGCGGCCGCGGAACTGATGCAGTTGCGCCAAGCCAAAGCGCTCAGCTCCTTCGACCAACATCACCGTGGCATTGGGCACGTCAATGCCCACCTCCACCACCGAGGTGCAGACGATGATGTCCAACTCGCCCTCGCGGAAGGCCCGCATCACGGCTTCCTTCTCTTCCCCCTTCATGCGACCGTGCAGCAAACCCAGGCGCAGGTCGGGAAAGACCTCCTTCTGCAGCCGCTGATGCTCCTCCACGGCAGCCTTGGCATCCAACACGTCCGATTCCTCCACCAACGGGCAGACGATGAAGGCCTGGCGGCCTTCCTCCACTTGACGGCGCAAGAAGGCGTAGGCCCGCTCCCTCTCCCTCCGGCGCAGCCGGTGGGTCTTGATAGCCTGGCGACCTGGAGGCATTTCGTCGATCACCGATACGTCCAGATCGCCGTAGAGCGTCAGAGCCAGTGAGCGGGGAATGGGTGTGGCGCTCATCACCAGCACGTGAGGATGGTAGCCCTTCTGTCGCAGTGCAGCCCGTTGCCGCACGCCAAAGCGGTGCTGCTCGTCAATGACCAGGAAAGCCAGGTCGCGGAAGCTGACTGCCCCTTGGATCAGGGCATGGGTACCGATGGCAATGTCCACCTCGCCAGCGGCAATGGCTGCCTGCGCCGCCGCCTTCTCCTGCGACTTCAGACTGCCAATGAGCAGGGCTATGCGGAGCGGCTCCTGCCGTTGCGGGTGTTGCAGGTTCCCAAGGATGACGGAGAGGTTGCGGTAGTGCTGCTCGGCCAGGATCTCCGTGGGCGCCATGATCGCCGCCTGTGCGCCCTCGCACACAGCAATCCACATAGCCGCCGCCGCCACAGCCGTCTTGCCAGAGCCCACGTCTCCTTGCAGCAGGCGGTTCATGGGCTGCGGCTGGGCCACATCGGCGACGATGTCTGAGAGAGCCCGCTCCTGAGCTGATGTCAGCCGGAAAGGCAGGGCAGCCTTGTATGCTTCCAGTTGCGCCGGATCAACCCGCAGAGGCCTCCCAGGTTGACTGCGCCAGACATGCCGCATCCGCAGGGCCCCCACCTGAATGAGAAAGAACTCATCGAAGGCCAAGCGGCGACGTGCCGCCTCCAGCAGCTTCTGATTATCGGGGAAGTGAATCTGCTCGATGGCCTTGCCCAACAAGAGTAGCCCGGCGTGTTCCCGCACCGTTGAGGGCAAGTGGTCCGGCAAGCGCTTGGCCCAGGCATCCACAGCCTTTTTCATCAAGCGCCGCAGCCCGCGTGCGCCAATCCCCTCCGTCAGCGGGTAGATCGGGACCAGCCGCCCGGTGTGGATCAACTCTTTGTCCAACGGCTCCCAAGCCGGCGAGACCATCACCATCCGGCCCAGACGTTCATTCACTTTGCCACTGAGGACGACGGTGCGACCAGGGCGCAACTGGCGAGTGATGTAGGGATTGAACCAGGTCACCTGGATGGTACCGGTGGCGTCGCCCACAATGGCAGTGACGATGGTAATCGACCGGCGGCGGCCCTTGCGACTCTGAATGTCCCAGACATTGCCGATGATAGTGACCTCTTCGCCGTACTCAAGGCGGTCAATGGTCTTCAGCCTGCTGTAATCATCGTAGCGGCGAGGGAACAGATAGAGAAGGTCGCCGATGGACCGCACGCCAAGCCGTTCCAGCCGCTCGGCCTTGTGAGGCCCCACGCCAGGCAGGCGGGTCACAGGGGCTTCTAGCCCGGTGGGCTCCGGACCAGGCGGTGGCGAAGGACGACGTGCAGGCCGCTTGGGTGGCCTGGCAGGCTTGACCTCCTCGTCGCCGGACCGCACGAGCGGGCGGGGGGGCTTGGCCCTCCCCTCCTTGGGCCGTTCCAACTCTGGCGGCTGTGGCAGAGTCGGACGCTCAGTGGCAGGCGGTGACGGCGCATCGGCAGCTTGCTGCGCTGCTTGCCCCGCCTTGCCCAGAACGTCCTCGACGACGAGCCGACGAGCAGCGTGATCTTCCACTTCGGAATAGCCACTCAGCAAGGCAACGATCTCCTTGATCAGGGCCTCCTGCTGCGCATCAGCCCCCGCGGCCAGGACGTCCTCCTCCCAGCGCTCGGCGAAACCGGCCATGCCACCGATGACAGCCCGGTTCCGATAACCCAGGCGTCGTTCCAGATCCAGCACTTTCTGCAAACGTTCGAAAACAGTGGTCATAAGCCACTACTCACCAGACAAGCCGCACCCACGGCCCCAGGCCCAGCATGGGCAGCGATGGCCACGCCCGCCTCGGCTATCGCCATCTGCTCGCGGGGGAAGATGCCAGCCAGCATGTCGGCCAATCGCTCAGCCGCCTCCGGAGCCCGCGTGTGCAAGACCCACATCTGCTCCAAAGCACCCAGTTCACCCACCCTGTCCACGAGACGACGCAAAGCGGCAGATAGCGTCCGCGGCCGCTCCAACAGATCCACCTGCCCCTCCCTGAGCATCACTAGGGGCTTGATGGACAGCAGGGAGCCGACTATTGCCAAGGCCCAGGTGACACGGCCACCGCGGCGCACGTAGTCCAGAGTGTCCAACACGGCGAACACCCGCACCCGACCGACCATGTTCCGCACCTTGTCAGCGATGGCGGCCAGCGACTCTCCCCTCTGCGCTGCTTCCGCAGCGGCCACGCTCAGCAGGCCCGCGCCAAGCGAAGCGGAGTGACTGTCAACGACTTCAATAACCGCCTGTGGTAGACAGCGCGCCGCCGAGCAGGCTGCGTTGTAGATGCCGCTCAGCTTGCCCGCCGAGTGAATGGAGATAATCTGCCGGCCCCGTTCCGCCGCCTGGCGATAGATCTCCTCGAAGACGCCCACCGCTGGCTGCGACGTTGCCACGGGAGTCTTGCGCAGTAGCGCATAGAAGGCCTGGGGTGTCAGATCCACGCCCTCACGGTAGAACTTCCGCCCGAAGCGCACCAGGCAGGGGATGACAGTGATCCCCAGACGTCGGGCCACGTCAGGCGGAACATCGGTGGAACTGTCCGTGATAACCTGTACCTCAGTCATGCGCATATCAAGCTCTCTCGTAGATAGCCACACCCAAAGCGTTGAGTCCCAGGCGCGCAGCCACGGATGGGCCATAGGTGAATACGGGAACGTCCCAATCGGGATAGAGCAGTTCCAGCCCTTCTAGCAGCATGGCCATGTGCTCGCTGAAGCTGCTCTGCATGATGGCCAATTGCTCTATGTCCGCGAATTCGCGGATGAAGTTCAGCAGCTTCTCCACTCCCAGGGCACTGGTTCGCACTTTCTCCATGGGCAGGAGTCTGCCTTCCTCCAACGTCACTAGCGGCCTGATGCCCAGCATGGTCCCCAGCACCGCCTGGGATGGGCGGACCCGCTGTTCCCTCTCCAGGTACTTGAGGACATCCACAAGGAAGATCATGTAGACATGGGGGACCATGCCACGGATGAGATGCACGACCTCGTCCATTTCGGCGCCATTAGCCGCCGCCTCCGCGGCTGCCTCTACGATCATACCCAAGCCAAAGGAGATGGAAAGTGAATCCATGACCATGATCTCGCAGCGGCCCAACAGGGTCCGCACAGCCGCTCGCGCGACCTCGCAAGTTTCACTCAGTCGGCTGGAAACGTGCAAAGAGATTATCTTGTCGTGCCGGCTGTGTAGCTCCCGATACAACGCGGCCATTGTCCGCACCGACGGCGGCGACACCGTCGGCATCTCGGCCGTGGCCGCCATCCTCTGAAGAAACTCCCTGGAAGTGACGTCAATGCCCTCACGGTAGGTCACGCCTCCGAGATGGATGTTCTGAGGGACAACGGAGATGTCCAAACGAGCAGCCACTCCAGGTCGAAGATAGGCGCTGCTGTCGGTAACGATCTTTGTACGACCCAAAGTTGCCTCCAACCGCAGAACTCCTGGATCTGCTACTCCACCGAAAAGATGTAGTGATAGTGCGGCTGGCCGCCATAAGCCAGTTCGATCTCCTGCTCAGGATAGCGGTCGCGCAGTTCGGCCTCCAAGGCCTCCGCAGCCTCCAGCGATATGGGCTGGCCGCGATAGAGAGTGATGATCTCAGATTCCCCTGCCTCCATCTCACCTAAGAGAGCAAAGACCACGGCCTCGGCGGCGTCGCCGTGGGCCACCAGATCGTCGTCTTTCAAGCCGATGAAGTCTCCTTCCGCCACGTCAATGTCCCCAAGGCGGATGTCCCGTACGGCGATGGTGACTTCGCCCGTCTGCACGCTGGTCAGCGTCGCTTCCATGAGCTTCACGTTGGTTTCCAGATCGGCCTGCTGATTCAGCACCAGCAGCGCGCTTATGCCTTGGGGCATGCTCTTGCTGGGAACCACATGCACAGTCTTGCTCGACAGTCGCTGCGCCTGCTGAGCGGCGAGGATGATGTTCTTGTTGTTGGGCAAGACGATGATCTCATCCACCTCCAGCCCCTCAATGGCTTCGAGCAAGTCCTGCGTGCTGGGATTCATCATCTGCCCGCCGGAGACGATGGCGTGGACGCCCAGGCTACGGAAGACTTCCTCCAGCCCCTCTCCTGCTGTCACCACCACCGTGCCAATGGGACCCAACATGACCGGCGAAGAAACCAGCGAGGCCGGCGGCGGCGCGGGGGCCTCCGCCTCCTCCAGGCCATCATCTCCCTTCGGGCCTCCCTCGCTCACAAAGCGCTCATACTGAACCTGCATGTTCTCAATGATGACCCGATCGACTTGACCGAGACCCACGCAGTAGTTGAGTGGGGTACCAGGCTCGTCCGTGTGAACGTGCACCTTCACTGTGAGACTATCGCCAACTACGAGCACGGAATCGCCCATCAGGCTGATGTCACGCCGAATCTGCTCCACCTTCAGCCCATCCCCCAGCACGATGCACTGCACGTCGTAGCCGTATTCGCCTTCAAGCACTCCGGCATGCTCAACCGTCTCCAGAACAGCCGTCGCTTCCACCCCGACCGGCATGCCCTGCAGGCAACGAAACATCCCCTCCAGAATGCGGAATAGGCCCTGTCCTCCTGCATCCACGACGCCAGCTTGTGCCAGCACAGCCAGCAGGGTGGGGGTCCTCTCCACAGATTCGGCTGCCACGTGGACGATGAGCTCGAAGAGGGCACGCAGGTCGCGAAGCGTGCCTGCCTGCTGCAGCGCCTCAGCCACCTCCCGGATGACGGTGAGAATCGTCCCTTCGACTGGGCGTACCACACCGCGATAGGCCGTATCGGACCCGTCCCGAAACGCTTTGACCAACTCGGCAGCGTCGACGAGATCCTCGCCGATCAGGCCGTGAGCTATGCCGCGCAAGATCTGCGAAAGGATGACGCCTGAGTTGCCCCGCGCCCCCATCAGCGCCCCATGCGCTGCCGCCTGTACAACCGCCGCGGCGCCCTTCGTCTGCACAGACTCGATTTCCTCGAGGGCAGCCTGCATGGTCATGAGCATGTTGGTGCCCGTGTCGCCGTCGGGGACAGGGAAAACGTTGAGCGCGTTCACCGCCTGGTGGTGCCGTTCCAGCCAGACGCTGCCTGAGCGGAAGAGCTCCCGGAAGTCTTCTCCATCCAGGCTGAGCACAGCAGTCCCCAGAGGATATTTGTTGATCACCTGTCCACCACCACCTGCCGCTGATTGCGAATGAAAGACCGACGTTGCCACGATCTTGCCTCAACCTCCGCCAATAGCAGGAAGAGAGCCGGTCGCCGAATTCGGCTGGACCGCCCCTTCATTTAGCGTCCCTGCTCGCTGACGCGCAAACCCTGTACGTGCACGTTGACCTCAGCCACGGGCACGCCCAGTGCCTTCTCCAGCCGGTATTTGACCCGGTTCATGATACCGTGAGCTACTTCGGAGATGCGGGTGCCGTACTCCACGATTACGTAGAGATCGACGACGATGCGCTCGCCATCCACGCGCACCTCCACGCCTCGCCTCGCCCGGTCGGGGCGCAGGAGCTGCGCTAGCCCGCCGATCAAGCTCTTGCTGGCCATGCCCACAACGCCGTAGCATTCCTGCACGGACTCGCTGGCGATGGTGCCGATGGCCACCGGTGAGATCTCGATTCTACCCAGAGTCGTCTGTTCAGACATGATGATCCTTGCTCCCTGGCCAGCAGGTCAAACCGTCAATTGTGCAGAGCACGGTTTGCGCAGATCTGCCGCTTGTGGTAAGATGACCTCCGCCTTGAGCGGGGCATGCACCCCGGCCTGGCTTCTCACTATCTCCCGGTCACTGACCGGAGTTCAAGAAAGGGGGTAATCGGTATGGCAAAATGTGAAATCTGCGGCAAAGGGCCACAGTTTGGGCATAACGTCAGCCACTCTCACCACAGGACCAAGCGCCGCTGGGCGCCCAATATCCAGAAAGCAACGGTGGTCAAAGACGGAGTCAGCAGACGTATGTCCCTGTGCGCCAAGTGCCTGAAGACCCTACACAAAACTCGCTAGAGTGAGCGGCTGTGAAAGCCGCCCTATCTTCTTCTAGAACCCCTGTTGATGCCCCTGGTTGCGACCGGGGGCGTTTTCTATCCTCTGCTCGCCTCCCGTACATCCAATCATACACTTGTTCGGCGAAAAGCGCAAAGGAGCTACCCAGACTCGCAACCCCGATGACCGACTGCCAATGGATTCGAGCCTGGCCACACGCCCCCGCATGGGGTATGGGGTTGGTCACTGGTCGTTCGACAATTGGTCATCGCCCAGGGCCTTGCGCTGGCGGAGCTGCCCGCAGCCGGCCTCGATATCCAGACCACGCCGCAGCCTCACCGTGGCCGAGATGCCTGCATCGCGCAACACACGAAGGAAACCCTGCGTGCGCTGCCTGGAGGACGGCTGGTAGGGAGACCCATCCACGCGGTTGACGGGGATCAGGTTCACGTGACACAGCAGCCTCCGCAACAGCCGGGCCAGTCGCTCGGCCTGCTGGTCACTGTCGTTGATTCCTTGCAGCAGGGCGTACTCGAAGGTAACGCGTCTCCCTGTGCGCTGGACGTAGCCACGGCAGGCAGCCATCAACTGTGCCAGCGGATAGCGGCGGTTCAGGGGCACCAGCTTGCTGCGCATGCGGTCGGTCGGTGCATGGAGCGACACCGCCAGGCCAATCTGCATGGCTTCCCGGCTCATGCGCTCAATGCCAGGCGCCAATCCCGCGGTGGAAAGGGTCATGTGCCGGGCTCCCAGGGCAAAGCCCTCAGGGTCGTTGAGCGTCTCCAGCGACTGCCACGTCGCCTGGTAGTTAGCCAGTGGTTCACCCATGCCCATCACGACGATGTTAGACACCCGCGCCGGCCGCTGGATGGGCACTGCACCAGACCCACTGGCCTGCGGGTCGGCCAACCAACGAGCATAGTGCAGAACCTGGGCCACAATCTCGCCTGCAGTCAGGTCGCGCACGAAACCGCTCTGCCCTGTGGCGCAGAAGGGGCAGCCGATAGCACATCCGATCTGAGCGGAGATGCAGACCGTGCGACGCTCCTCGTAGAGCATCAGCACTGTCTCAAGGGTCTCGCCGTCGGCCAGCCGGAAGAGACACTTGCGCGTCCGCCGGTCGCGGGACACCACTTCCTCCACCAATTCCAACGGCTGGCAAGACGCTTCCTCAGCCAGCCGCGCCCGTAGCGCCCGCGGCAAGTTGACCATGGCCTCGAAGTCAGCCGCCAGGTCACGGTACAACCAGCGCCATAGCTGATCGGCGCGGTAACGCGGCTCGCCCCAGCGGGCCAGAAGATCGCATACCTCCCGCCGCTCAAGATCCAACAGTTGAATGGGAGAAGAGTCCTTGCCAGACGGTGTTGACATGGGGGAGAGTATACCTCACTTGCAGAAGGAAGTCAAGCGAAGAGCGTGTGTTTCATGGGGCCTCCAGTATGAAAGTAGTCTCTCACCCACTATATCAT
>CAZPMV010000037.1:0-16717 GCA_964587335.1 uncultured Anaerolineales bacterium | reverse complement strand
AAATCCTACGCCAACGTCCCCAGAATCATCGCCAACGGAGCCGACTGGTTCTCTTCCATCGGGATGCCACGCAGTCCGGGCACGGCCATCTTTGCCCTGACCGGCAAGGTGAACAACACAGGGCTGATCGAGGTGCCCATGGGCATCAAGATGGGCGACATCATCTTCGACATCGGTGGCGGCATCCCCAACGGCAAGAAGTTCAAGGCCGTGCAGACTGGCGGGCCGCTCGGTGGCTGCTTGTCGGCACAGCACTTGAACCTGCCCGTGGATTTTGACTCCCTCAAGGACGCGGGCGCGGTCATGGGCTCTGGCGGGATGATCGTGGTCGACGAGGACACCTGTATGGTGGAGCTGTCCAGGTTCTTCCTCACTTTCGCCACTGCGGAATCCTGCGGCAAGTGCGTGCCCTGTCGCGTGGGTGGCAAGTGCATGCTGGAAGTGCTGACCCGCATCAGCGAGGGCCATGGGCAGGTGGGGGACATCGAGAAGATCAGGAAAATCGCGGCAGGCATGGAATCGGGCGCGCTATGTGCTCTGGGCCAACTCACGCCTGGGCCAGTGTTGGCTGCGCTGCGCTATTTTGAAGATGAGTTCGTTGAGCACATCGTGGACAAGAAGTGTCGGGCTGGCTCTTGCCTGGCTCTGACGCGGGCTCGCTGTACCAACGCCTGCCCGGCCGAGGTGGACGTGCCCAGTTACGTCTCGCTGGTAGCCCAAGGTCGCTACGCCGAGGCCCTGGAGGTCCACCGCCATCGCAATCCTTTCGCTTTGGTCTGTGGACGGGTGTGTCCCGCCTTCTGCGAGTCGCACTGCCGCCGAGGCGATATTGACGAGCCCATTGCCATTCGGGCCATCAAGCGTTTCATGGCCGATCATGAGATCGAGAATCCGTGGACGCCGCCCATCATGGAGAGAGATGAGGCAATCAAGGTGGCCGTTGTGGGCTCAGGGCCCGCGGGACTGACCGCCGCGCTGCGTCTGGCCCAAAAAGGCTACAAGGTTACCGTCTTCGAGAAACTCGCCATGGCGGGCGGCATGATGGCCGTTGGCATCCCCGGATACCGTCTGCCCCGCGACATACTCAATGTGGAGATTGAGAACATCAAGCGCGCCGGCGTAGAAGTGAAGTGCAATCAGGCCTTGGGCAGAGACTTCACCATTGATAGCCTGCTGGACAAGCAGGGCAACAAAGCAGTGGTGCTGGCCATCGGCGCGCACGCCAGCCGCAGACTGAGCATTGAAGGAGAAGACCTGGAAGGAGTGTACCACGGAGTTGATTTCCTGCGAGACGTCGCCTTGGACAACCCGCCGGACATGACTGGCAAGCGGGTAGCCATCGTAGGCGGTGGTGACGTGGCCATTGACGTGGCCCGCTCAGTTTGGCGACTGGGGGCCAGCGAAGTGCATGTCATCTACCGCCGCACGCGCCAGGACATGCCCGCTCACAAGGAAGAGATTGCAGCAGCCCAGGCTGAGGGGACCGCCTTCAGCTTCCATACCAACCCGGTGCGCGTGCTCGGCAAGAACGGCAAAGTGACGGGCGTTGTAGTGCGCAACCAGGTTCTAGGCGAGTTTGATCGCTCCGGTCGGCGGCGGCCTATGCCGGAGGAAGGCTCTGACCGTGTGATCGAGACGGATGTGTTGGTGCCGGCCATTGGACAGGCCGTAGACCTCTCATGCATGGATGGCACAGACATTGAGGCCAATCCCAACAGCACCATTGCGGTCAGCGGCGCGCTGCTCACCACTTGCCCTGGCGTCTTCGCCGCCGGCGATGCGGTGAGCGGCCCCTCAACGGTAATCCAGGCCGTGGCCCAGGGCAACCACGTGGCCCTCCAGGTGGATCATTACCTGAGCACCGGCCAAGTGGAGAGAATCCCCAGGGTGCCCGGCTACGAGGTGATCGAGCAGCAGTTCAATCCAGAGGACTATGCTGACGCTGGTCGCCCGCAGATGCCCGAGTTACCCATCGCCAAGCGTCAGGGCAATTTCAACGAAGTCGAGCTAGGGATGGATGAGGCCACCATTCGCGAGGAGTGCAAGCGGTGCCTGCGCTGCGATCTGGAATGGCTGGAGTCGATGGGCTTGGCCTTCGAGCCCACGCCTGAGCGGATCCTTGCCAAGGAAACCACCCTCCTCTAGGCACGCACCCGGCACGCTCCCAGACTGACGGAGTGAATACCAAGAAGACACAGGTGTACAGACACCCATTGTCCCATTGTACCGATGTCACTGTTCCATCCAATGAGCGAAATGAGACGAAGTGCAGTTGTGGTACTAGTCGTCGACGATGATCCGGACTTCGTGGAAATCACTAGAATGATCCTGGAGGCTCGTGGCTACCAGGTCATCACTGCAATGAATGGTAATCAAGCGCTGGCCAATATGCAGCAGGAAAGGCCGGACCTGGTGATTCTGGACGTGATGATGTCTTGTGTGCTCGACGGTCTGGATGTGACTAGGAAGATGCAAGCTGATGACGAACTCAGGGACATCCCTGTCATAATGGTTACATCCATTGCCAGCAGCCCCTACGCCGATATGTTCCCGACCGACGAGCATCTGTCCATTGATGCCTGGATATCCAAGCCTGTCCAGCCTGATGATCTCTTGAAAGCCGTGCAACAGTGCTTGACCAGGCCAACTTCGTGCTGAGGAAGGAAGCATGGCTGCCAGGGCGGTAGTTCTGGTGATTGATGACGACTTTGATTTCGTGGAATTCGCCAGGATCGTCCTGGAATCGGACGGGTATGAGGTTCTCGCAGCAGGGCGAGCCGATGAGGGCTTGGCCCTGATGAGGCAGAGCCAGCCGGATTTGGTCTTGCTGGATGCAGTGATATCCTACACATTCGACGGGCTCAACGTGATCAGGGAGATGCGAGACGATCCTCAGTTAGGGAGGATTCCTCTGATCTTGATCTCGGCCATCATCACCGGCGAAGAGACAGACCTCTTTCCTGAGGATGAGGGCCAGACCTACGATTTGTTCATGTCCAAACCTATAGACCCTGCGGATCTACTCAAGCAAGTGGGCCAACTCGTGGCTCATCACCAAATGAGCCGACACAATACACGTTATGAAAAAGGAGCTGCTTGCGATGCTTGCTGAAGAACAGAAATCGATACTGCACTCTGGGACACCCACCCAGAAGCAGGCCCGAAGGTCCATGTTGCTTACTGCCTTGTATATTGCTCAGGAGCAACACGGCTACCTGACTAAGGATGCCATGCGACGCGTGGCGGAGAGGTTGGGGCTTCCACTCAAGGACGTGTACTCCACAGCCAGCTTCTATTCCCTATATCGGATGGAGACTGCCGGCCGATATGTCATCCAGGTCTGCGATGGGCTTTCCTGCCATTTGGCAGACGGAGCAGATACGCTGATCGACTACATCCGGCAACAGCTGGGAATCGAAGTGGGGGAGACCACCAGGGACGGGCTCTTTACCCTGCAGACGGTGCAGTGTGTGGCCTCCTGCGGCACGTCACCGGCCCTGCGCATCAATGATGAGCTCTATGAGAACATGACGCCGGACAACGTGAACCGCTTGTTGGATCAGTTGGCTGGGAGGTAGAGCAATGGCATTCGAAAGAATCCTACTGCGCAACGTGGGCCGTCCCAACTCGGAGAAGATCGACACTTACCTCGAGCATGGTGGCTACCAGGCTCTGCGCAAGACCATTCATGAGTATACCCCTGAGGATCTGATCGACATAGTCAAAAAGTCAGGGTTACGCGGGCGAGGCGGAGCAGGCTTTCCTGCCGGGCTGAAGTGGAGCTTCATGCCCAAGGACTCCGATGTGACGAAGTACGTATGCGTCAACACCGACGAAGGTGAGCCGGGGACCTTCAAAGACAGACTCCTGGTAGAGCGGGATCCCCATTCCGTCATCGAGGGAGCCATTATCGCCAGCTACGCTGTGGGCGCCTGCAGGGCCTTCGTCTACATTCGCGGCGAGTTCTTCTTGGGCGTGAAACGTTGGATGAAAGCCATTGATGACGCCTACGCCCGGGGGTTCCTGGGCAAGGATATCCTGGGCTCCGGCTTCGATCTCGATATGTCCGTCCATCGTGGAGCTGGCGCCTACATCTGCGGCGAGGAAACAGCCATGCTGGAGAGCCTGGAGGGAAACCGAGGCGAGCCGCGGCTCAAGCCGCCCTACCCTGCTCAAGTTGGCCTCTGGGGCCAGCCGACTCTCGTCCACAACGTGGAGACCTTGGCCTGCGTGCCCCACATCGTCCTCAGGGGGCCGGAATGGTTCGCCAGCATCGGCACTGAGGAGAGCAAAGGCCCCAAGATTTTCTGCGTCAGTGGCGATGTGGAGAAGCCCGGCAATTACGAGTTGCCGCTGGGAACCACACTACGGGAGATAATATACGAACACGCCGGTGGAATCAAGGGTGGCCGCAAACTCAAGGCAGTTGTCCCTGGCGGTGCTTCCACCCCTATGCTGACCCCTGAGCACCTCGATGTGCCGATGGCCTTTGAGACCCTGTCCAAGGCAGGCTCCATGCTGGGCACAGGAGGCATCACGGTCATAGATGAAGATGCCTGTATCGTGGATGCGGCCCTTCGCTTGAGCAAGTTCTTTGCCCACGAGTCATGTGGGAAGTGTACGCCCTGTCGGGTGGGCACGCAGCATCTGGTGGACATCTTGCAGCGCGTCGAGGATGGGCTTGGCCGCGAGGGAGACGTTGATCGGCTGCTGGGCCTGTGTCATGGTATCGTAGGACGCGCTTTCTGCCCGATGGGCGACGCTGCTGTGAATCCCACCCTCTCTTCCATCAAGCACTTCCGAGAGGAATACGAGTATCATATGCTGCACCATAGGTGCCTCGTAGCATCCTAGCAGGAATAGACCTGAGCAGATCAAGGAGGGAGCAAAGTTGAGCAAGATCCTTATCGTAGATGACGATCCCGATTTCGTGGACAGCACCCGTATGGTACTGGAAGCGCACGGACACAAGGTGACCAGCGCTGCCAATAGCGACGAGGGGTGGGCCAAGGTACAGGAGGAGAGGCCAGACCTGGTGATTCTGGATGTAGTCATGACCAGCGTGTTGGATGGGCTGCAGATGAGCCAGAGGATGCACGACGATATCGCGCTCAGGGACATCCCTATCCTGATGGTCACGTCCATTGCCAACATTGACTACGCCGCTCTGTTCCCAACGGATGAGGCCATCCACATAGATGCCTTCTTGTCCAAGCCTGTACCTCCCGATCGCCTGTTCATCGAAGTGGGAAGGCTCTTGTAGGACAGCGGTGTGCGGCGTACGCGCCCTGCCCGCCTGCCAAGGCGCGGGCAGGGCGGATTGCCCATGAAACCCAGAGAGATGCAACAGCACACGAAGCAAGAGGAGAAATCATGAAAAAGGCTATGAAAAAGGCTGATGTAGTAGTTATTGGTGGGAGCGCGGCGGGGCTGGTTGCGGCCATAACCTCCCGTCGGCACTATCCTGAAAAGAGCGTCTTGCTGGTCAGAAAAGAGAAGCAGGTGTTGATTCCCTGCGGGATACCCTATATCTTCGGAACTGTGGGGAGTCCCGAAAAGAACCTCATTCCCGATGCTGCGCTGGAGAAAAACGGCATCGAGCTAGTGGTTGACGAGGCTACTGATGTAGACGGCGAGGGTTGTGTCGTTATGACCGCTGGTGGGGAGAGGATCGGCTACCGGAAGCTCGTCCTGGCCACAGGCTCCAAGCCCATAGTGCCTCCCATACCGGGCGTGGACAAGCAGAACATCTTCGCCATAAAGAAGGATGTCCCCTACCTCCAGCAACTGCTCGATGTGCTGAGCACCGCTTCGGATCTGGTCATCGTGGGCTGCGGTTTCATCGGCGTGGAGCTCGCTGAGGAGTCCAGGAAGGGGCGGAAGGATATCAACGTCAAGATCGTGGAGATGCTCAGGCACTGCCTCCAACTGGTCTATGACGATGAATTCTGCGTTAAGGCTGAGGAAGTCCTGAGGGCACAGGGTATTGACCTCCTCCTGGATGAGAAGGTAGAAGCCTTCCTGGGCGACGGGAAGGTGGAAGGGGTAAAGCTTTCGAGCGGCAGGGAGATCAAAGCGGATGCAGTGATCTTGGGCATCGGGGCGGCAGCTAACGTGGAGTTGGCCAGAAAGGCCGGTCTCGAGGTAGGCCCCTGCAGAGGCATTGCAGTCAACCGCTACATGCAAACCAGCGACAAGAACATCTTCGCCTGCGGCGATTGCGCCGATAAGGTCTCCTTCTTCGACGGCAAGCCCTCCGGCCTGAAGCTGGCTTCGATAGCCACCATGGAGGCGCGCATCGTCGGGGCTAATCTATTCAGCCCTCGCCGCGTGAACACGGGCGTGATCGGTGTCTACTCGACCATATTGGGGGACACTGCCTTCGCCGCAGCAGGGCTTACCGCGGCAGTCGCCAGGAGAAAGGGCTACACCATCATCGTGGGCGAGGCGGAGGCCATCAACCGCCATCCCGGCGGCATGCCCGGGGCGACGCCCCTGAAGGTCAAACTGATATTCGAGGCCGGCAGCCGCGTGATCCTGGGTGGACAGGTCTCGGGCGCCAGGAGCGGCGGCGAACTCATCAACGCCATCAGCGCCTGCATCCACAAGAGGATGACTGCCGATGATATCGCTACTTTCCAGACGGGGACCCACCCCGGTCTCACCGCCTCACCCATCGCCTACCAGTTGGTGAACGCGGCAGAGATAGCCATTGCCAATTCCTGGAAGCTATCGACCAGATGGTAGGATTCCTACCTGCCCGCGCCTGGGCAGGCGGGGCCAGGTGACTCGCTGGAAGCCCTCCCCCCCTTCCCCTGTGGGGTCTAGGGGGGAGAGCAAGAGCACCATTTGTTTATTCATGAGGAGCAAATCCTGTGACCAAGATTTTGGTTGTTGACGACGACCCCGGATTCGTCGAGATCACGCGCTTGATCCTAGAAGCCAACGGCTACGAGGTCAGCAGCGCCAGCGATGGCGAACAGGGCCTGCAGGCCATGCGCCAGGACAAACCGGACCTGGTGCTGCTAGACGTGATGATGTCCAGCATCCTCGACGGCCTGAACACCTGCCACGAGATGCAAGAGGACCCTGATCTTAAGGACGTACCGCTGATCATGGTCTCCAGCATCATCAGCAGCCCTCACGCCAGCCTGTTCCCAACAGACGAATACATCCCCATTGACACCTGGATCTCTAAGCCCATGGACCCTGACGATCTGTTGGAGAAGGTCCGCAGGCTCACCAAGGCATAGCCGCTGCAAGTCGCCCCTGGCCTGCCAGCCTGCTGAGCGGCTGGCAGGCCACGAGAGCCATCGGGGCGAATCTCGACGTTGCATGATGAGAGAATGCAGGAAATGGAGAAGACCAAAGCTGGCGGCATAATCCAGAACATCAAACTGTCCAAGATAGGCGTGATGTCAGTTCCAGATCGGCCGGGCGCTGCCAGCGCCATCCTTGGCGCCCTGGGCGGGAAATGCATCAACGTCGAGTTCATTGTCCAGTGCATCGATCTGAAGAACCGCAGTCACATCATCCTGTGTGTAGCCCGGGACAACCTGGAAGCAGCCCTGGTGACTATCGAAGGCATCAGGTCGGAGGTGCATCCTGAGGAGGTGATCTGCCAGCCAGACGTGGCCGTGGTGTCGGTCTTCGGTCCTCATTTCCGGGACTATCCAGGCATTGCCGGGCAGACATTCTCTGCTCTAGCCTCGACAGGGATCAACATCTTGGCCATCAGCACTTCCATCTCCACTATTTCGTGCGTCATTGACAGCGGCCGCGTGGCTACAGCAGTGAGGGCACTCAGGAAGGTTTTCGATGTGCCCTCCAGCGCTGTTTTCACTGCCTCATGTGGGCTATCGCTTCGCTCGGCAGCCTGTGAGGAGGAAGGCTGAGGCATGGTCGGTACACTCCACATATCTGAGAAGGAGTTGAGAGGGCGGATAGACCAGATAATCCGTTTCGGGTGGCTGACAGCTCCCGGAGCGCTTTTCGTTGTCCTGGTCGCCAACCACCTGTTGCCAGGGGGCGTGCCTCTGCCTTCTCTTCTGGGCACGATAGCCGGCCTTGCCGTCGGCAATGCTCTGATCTCCCTATACTGCCGGCGTCTTGACCCGCTGCGAGCTCCTCAGAAGCGATACTTCAGCCTTGCCCATATTCAGATCGTCTTGAATATGGTGTTCCTTACTGTCTTCTTGCATTTCCTGGGCGGGTTGGAGACCCCCTTCTTCTTCTTTTATCTCGTCTATGTGGTCCTTGCCAGCACCATGTTTCCCAGTACCACGAGCTTTGGCTACGCTGGCTTGGCCGTCTGCCTTTATGCCTCTCTCCTTATCTTCGAGTGGCTGGAGATCATTCCGCACTACAATCTCGCTGGGTTTCGCAACACGGTGCGGTTCCAGCAGCCCATTCATGTCTTCGTCACCGGCTTCGCCATGACCATTACCACCTTCGCCACCGCCTACTTCGCCTCCAGCATTGTGGTCAGGCTTCGGGAAAGGGAGAGAGAGCTAACAGAAACTAACCTCTTCTGTGAGACGAGAGGCAAGGAATTGGTGAAACTCAACCATCGGCTGCAGGAGATGGACAAGGCCCGGTCGCAGTTCATACGGCTGGTCACACACGAGCTCCGTGCCCCTGTGGCTGCCATCCAGAGCTATCTGAAGCTTATCCTGGATGGCTACGTGCCCCCCGATAGGGAAAGGGAAATCATCCAACGAGCAGAGCAACGAGCCCTGGACCAGCTAGCTTTGATTGGTGATCTCTTGTACGTGGCGAGGCTTGACGAGCCTACAGTGGAGGCAGATGTCGAGACCCTGGACCTGGCCGAGGTGTTGAGGGAAGTCAGCAACCTGATGCGTGGTCAAGCGGAGAGCAAGGAGCTAGCCTTCAGCGTCGAAATCGCCCCGGACCTACCTCTGCTGGAAGCAAACCTGGAGCATATGAAGCAATTATGGACTAATCTCATCAGCAACGCGATCAAGTATACCATGCCCGGTGGCACTGTGGCTGTCTCCCTGGGCTCGAATATCGAGGGAGTCGTGGGAACGGTGCAGGACACGGGGATCGGCATCTCTCCTGAAGCCCTTCCACGCATCTTCGAGCAGTTCTATCGAGCGGACAACGCCAAAGCGACGGAGAGACATGGAACAGGGCTAGGACTGTCCATCGCCAAGCGCATTGTGGAAACCTATGGGGGCAGGATCTGGGCAGAGTCTGAGATAGGCAAGGGCAGCTTCTTCTCTTTCCTGCTGCCCAGTTGAATCTTATCGAGCAGTGGCGAAAGGAGTGAGATCAATACTACTATGGCAGAGATACAAATCACTATTAACGGTCAGAGAGTTGCCGCACCGGCGGGCAGCACCGTGCTGGAGGCTGCCGGGGTAGCGGGGATTGACATCCCCACCCTCTGTCATCACCCGGCACTCAACGACTGGGGGGCCTGTCGGATGTGTCTGGTGGAAATAGAGAGACAGCGGACTCTCCAACCAGCTTGCACTTTCCCCGCCACCGATGGTATGGTGGTGCATACTGAGTCGGAGAAGGTGGTGGCCGCGCGCAAGTTCGTTCTGGAGCTCCTGTTCTCCGAGCGCAACCATTACTGCATGTACTGCCAGATGAGCGGCGATTGCGAGCTTCAGGATCTGGCCTACCGCTACGGCCTGACCGAATGGCCCTACCCTCGCCCCACCACCCCCCTGCCGGTGGACGCTACGCGCCAGTACATCGTGATGGACCACAACCGTTGTATCCTTTGCCGGCGGTGTGTCCGTGCCTGCGCTGAACTGGCGGCCAACCATACGCTGGCTGTACGAGAACGGGGCATCCACTCGATGATCGCCGCTGACCTGAACGTCCCTTTGGGAGAATCCTCCTGCATTGAGTGTGGCACGTGCCTGCAGGTCTGTCCCACCGGTGCGATCATGGACGTGAAGGGCGCCTACAGGGGACGGGAAAGCGAGGTGGAGCGCACCAAGAGCACCTGCCTGGGCTGCAGTATCGGCTGCGGCATCGAGGTAGTAAGCCGGGCCAACCACCTGGTGCGCATCGAAGGAGATTGGGACGCGGAGGTCAATGCGGGGCTGCTGTGCGTCGTTGGCCGCTTCGAACCGCTCTACGACGAACGCAAGCGGGTAACCGAGCCGCTGGTGCGCCGCCGCCGCAATGGGGCTCTGGAACCGACGGAGTGGGGCGAGGCGCTGGACCTGGTGACCAAGCGACTCACAGATGACGGCCTGGCCGCGCTGATCACCTCACGGGCAACCAACGAGACCATGAGCCAGTTCGGCAAGCTGTTCCGCTCCTTGGGAGCAGAGACGGTGGCGGCAGTGGGCAGTCTTGCACCGGCGATGGGCGCAGAAGGCAAACTGGTCGATCTGCATGAGGCCGACATTATTATTGTCGTGGGAGCAGACCTGAAAGAGGACTACCAGGTGGCAGGCGCCTTCGTCCGACGAGCAGTAGACCGAGGCGCTCGGCTGGCACTGGTGGCCGATACAGACAATGGACTAGCTCCCTACGCCGCATGGCACGTGGGCTTCGATGAGATCGGCGACGTCGTAGGCATAGCGGAGCAGGCCAGCCAGCCGGTAGTGGTATGCGCCGCCGACTTACCAGCAGAGGCCAGGGCAGCTCTTGCCCCGCTGGCAGGCAAGGCCTCTTTCATCGGATTGAGCAGCGGCAGCAACAGCCGTGGTGCGGTTGGAGCTGGTCTGGCGCTCAGCAGTGGAGAGGATGTCAACGGAGCCCGGGTGCTCTACGTTCTGGCTGAGGACGACGCTTTGAACATCCAGCGCAACGGTGCGGAGTTCATGGTGGCCCAGGCCAGCTACGTGGGACCGCTGACCGACATGGCCGACGTGGTGTTGCCAGCTCCCATCTGGGCGGAGCAGTCGGGCAGTGTGACCAACACCGAGGGGCGCGTGCAGTCGGTGCAAGCTGTGCTGGCGTCGCCGGAGACCGTCTGGCCGACCAGCAAGGTGCTAGAGGCACTGGCAGGGCAGTTGAACCTGACGCTATAACTGGGATTGAGGAGGCAATCAAATGGCTAAGATCAAGGTGGCTAGCGACTGGCTGGAGTCATGTGCTGGGTGCCACATGTCCCTCTTGGACATTGACGAACGGATACTAGAGCTACTAAAGCACGTCGAGTTCCATGCTACTCCCATCACTGACTTCAAGCATCCGCCGGAGGAAGGGGTGGACGTGGGCATCCTCAGCGGCGCCGTGGCTAACACCCATCAGTTGGAAACAGCCAAGCGCATGCGGGAACGGTGCAAGATACTGATCGCCATGGGGGACTGCGCCACCTTTGGCGGCATCTGCACTATGCTCAACTTCTTCGACAAGGAAGAGGCACTGCGGCGGGGCTACATCGAGACGGAAAGCACTGTAGATGGAAAGATCCCTCGATCTGAGGAACTCGCTCGCCCGCTGGAGAAAGTCCTGGCCGTGGACGAGGTGGTGTCGGTGGACGTTCACCTGCCCGGCTGCCCACCCTCGGCCGATGCCATCTGGTACGTGCTGACCGAGTTGCTCGCCGGTCGCATGCCGGTACTGGAAGGGGAGAACCTGAAGTACGACTGACAGGAGTATCACTATGCAGAAAATCACCATTGAACCCATAACCCGTATCGAGGGGCACGCGCGGGTGACCATTCATCTGAACGACCAGGGACAGGTGGAGCGCTCCTTCTTCCACGTGGACCAGTTCCGGGGCTTCGAGAAGTTCAGCGAAGGCCGCATGTTCTACGAGATGATCCAGATCACGCCCCGCATCTGCGGCATCTGTCCTGTGAGCCATCACCTGGCGGCCACCAAGGCATGCGATAGGATCATTGATGTCCAACCACCGCGCACCGCATCACTGCTCCGCGAGCTGATGCACATGGGGCAAGTGATTCAGTCCCACGGCATGCACTTCTTCGAACTGGCGGGGCCGGACTTCATCCTCGGTTTCGATGCCGATCCGGCCATCCGCAACGTCGTGGGGGTGATCCTTGCTGCGCCGGAACTGGCGGTGAAGGCCGTCAAACTGCGCGCCTTCGGTCAGGAGATCATCCGCACGTTGGGCGACAAGCGGATACATCCCCGCTTCGGTGTCCCCGGCGGGGTCAGCTCCACGCTGTCTGTAGAGCAGCGCGATGCCATCCTGCAAGACATTGACGTGCATATCGCCACAACGCAGACGGGCATCGCCGTCTTCAAGGACTGGGCAGAGAAGAACCGCCAGATCGTGGAGGAGTTCGCCGTCTTCCATTCGAACTACATGGGGTTAGTAAGGCCCGATGGAGCTCTGGAGTTGTATGATGGCCAGGTGCGCATCGTAGACCGGAATGCCAAGGTGCTGGAGCAATTCGAGCCCTGCGACTATCTGGACTACATCAGCGAGCGGGTGGAGGATTGGTCCTACCTCAAGTTCCCCTACTACAAGAAGCTGGGCTGGCCCGATGGCACCTATCGCGTGGGGCCGCTGGGGCGGCTCAACGCCGCCGATCACATCAGTACGCCGCTGGCGCAGGAGGAGATGAAGATCTGGAAGAGCCTCAACGGCGGCAAGCCGGTGGAAGCGACGCTGATGTTCCATTACGCCCGGCTCATCGAGATAGTGTACGCATTGGAGCGGGCACGCGAGATCCTGGAAGACCCGGACGCGCTGAGTACCGACGTCATCGCCGAATCCAGCGTCATCACCGGCGAGGGAGTAGGCTGCCTGGAGGCGCCGCGGGGCACGCTGTTCCACCACTACTGGACCAACCCACACGGACAGATCGAGCGGGTGAACCTCATCGTCGCCACGGGCCACAACAACTGGGCCATGAGCAAGGCCGTGGACATGGTGGCCAAGCGGTACGTGGACGGCAGCAAGCTGACGGAGGGGATGCTGAACCGCGTCGAGATAGCTATCCGGGCGCACGACCCCTGCCTCTCCTGCTCCACCCATGCCCTCGGGCAGATGCCCGTGATCCTGGAGTTGTACGATAACCAAGGCGAGTTGCTGGACCGGATGGTGCGGGATTGATCCTGGTCAGCGGAAGAGCGGAACAATCGGAAGATGAACACTCCGCTCCCCCCGCTTCTCCGCTGACAGCATGTGGGAAGGTGATGCAGACACTGATCGTGGGCTATGGCAACCTGTACCGTCGTGACGACGGTGTGGGCTATCATGTGCTCAAAGCGATAGCCACGCGACTGGGCCGTCCTCCTTTAGCCTTGGATGAGGACGGCCTGGACGCGTTAGGGGAAGATGTGGATCTGGTCTGCCTACCCCAGTTGCTGCCGGAACTGGCGGAGACACTGGTGGCCTACGATCAGGTCATCTTCGTGGACGCCCACACCGGAGCCTACGTCGAGGACATGCGCTGCGTATCCGTGGAGCCACGGTACGTGCCGTCAGCCTTCACACACCACATGGCCCCCGAGATGCTGCTGGGTTTGGCCCTGGCTTTCTCAGAGACAGTCCCACCAGCGCATCTCCTCTCCGTTCGCGGGCATGACTTCGACTTCGGCGTGGGGTTATCGGAGGAGACAGGGCGGTTGGCGGCCGAGGCCGTGGCGCACATCATGCGTCTTGTCGAGCAGCCAACGGGCTGATCGAGAGAGGGGCAGTCTGCTGAGAAACCCGTTGTCCCGGAGACAACGGGTTTCTGATTCCCACCCTATCGCACACTTGCATTGGATACTGGATAGTGGTCAAGAAGCGAAGTCGCCCACCTGTGCCTCCAGGACTTGCAGTACGTCCTGGGGCTTGACCTCCAGTCCCGCGTCGGGGCGGCCGGAGCTGATGGTTATCACTTTCTGCTCCAACGCCCGCATGGGCACAGTCTTAGCAGACGACTTCGATTTCTTGGCCGTTAGCGCTCTCCCTCGGTACCCGTATGCCCCTGTTCTGGCTGCCGGGCCCGGTGAAATAACGATGCCAATGTAGCTCAACCTGTCGCCTTGCCCATTTCACAGGGCGGGTCATCTGCGCCAGAAGAGCAGAAGCACCCCACCGACCACCAGGGCCGCCCCAGCCAACTGTGTCAACACCAACCGCTCGCCCAAGAGCACGTAGGCGTAGAAGGCAGCGAAGGGGATCTCGGCCATGGCCAGGGTACCGGCCACGCTCGCCGGCAACCGCCCCAGCCCAAACATATAGGCAGCGAAGGGGATGATCGTGCAGAAAGCAATCAGAATCGCGAAGTAGACCCAGGCCAGGTTGGGCACAGGCCAGGGCTGCGGCGTGAAGAACTGGAAGGGCAACAGGGTCAGAGCGGCAAAGCCGAAGCCATAGGTCAAGATGGTCAGGGGGCGATAGCGCCCGGCAACCGGCTTGCCGAACAGACTGTAAGCGGCGTAAGTCACCGGAGTGGCCAGTCCCACCAGCAGCCCAGGCAAGCTCAGGCTAATCTCCCCAAGAGCGTCCAGACCGGTCACCAGCAACGTGCCAGTGAAGGTCAAGATGATAGCGACTATCTTGCGGACCGTTAGCAGTTCGCGCCAGAGCAGCCAGGCAGTCACAGACACGATGGCAGGCATCGCTGCCTGTTGCACTGTCGCCACAGCCACTCCGTTGAGCATCACGTTCAGATTCCAGAAGACGTGGAACGTGCCCACGCCAATGCTGCCCAGTCCGACCAACCACTTCAGATCGCTACGCTGCACGCGCAGCCAGTTCGGGCGCAGCAAGCGCAGGCTAACGAAAAGGATGGCGAAGGTGAACAGGTCCCGCCAGAAAGCCAGCGCCAGCGCGGAGAGTAGGGGCGACCGGTCGGTCGCCCCTACTGTGGCCATGATGAAGCTTATGAAGATACCTGACGTGGCCCAGCAGGCGGTGGCAACCAACACCGCCAAGTGGCCGGTGGACTGCCAGCGATACAGCTTTCCTGTTCCTTGTGTGCTCCCGGGCGCCGTTTTCATCTCCGACGCTTCATCTCCGACGCCGCCCCCGGCATGGCCATGGCCTCGATATAGCGACTGTAGAAATCAGGAGCCAGGTCGAGGTCCACCTGTCGAGCCAGTGCAGCCAGCCGCTCACCGCGAGCGAACTCCTCGTCATCAAGGAACAGCGCCGCCCCAAAGCCTGCGCCGTTGGCCTCCGTCTCCACGATGCCCGGCTCCCCCAGCTCCAATGGCGGGATCATCCCCAGAGCCGCCACCGCCTCAATGCTGACCTGGCTGCCAAAGGAGCCAGTGAGTACCAACCGCTGCAGGTCACCCGCCTGCAGTCCCAACTCGGCCAGGAGAATCTCCACCGCAGCGCGGACAGCCGCCTTGGCCTTCTGCAACTCTCGCACGTCCTGTTGCGTCAGGTACAGCGGGCTTTCAGCATCCTCTTCGGTGAGGAGAATACGGCGCACGCCCCGCTCATCCTTGCTCATGCGGTGGGCAAAGGCCGGATGGTCGCGCGCGAAGCGGCCACTAGGCTCGACGACGCCAACCCGCCGCAGTTCGCTTACCAGGCTGAGCAGCCCTGAGCCGGTGAGGCCCAGCGGCGGCTGGTCGCCGATGGTGGTGAAAGTGAAGCTGGAGTCCGCCCGAGCCTTTGCCGCCACGATAGCGCCGTCCACGGCGCGGGTGCCGCAGGAGATGTTCACTCCCTCGAAAGCGGGGCCGGCGGCGGTGGAGGCGACCACGATGTCTTCACCGTCAGTAACCATCACCTCGCCGTTGGTGCCCAGGTCAATGGCGGCCATAGGGCCTGGAGAGCGGTCGAAGCCAAAGTAGGCCAGGCAGGCCAGGGCGTCGGAGCCGACGAAGCCGCCGATGAGGGGAGGCAGAGCGATCTCAGCTTGAGGAGGGAAGAGGTCGTCGAACAGCCCCGCCTGCCGAGGCGCGGGCAGGTCCGCTGCGTGGCGAACGGCTGCCGTGCTGTGCGGCTGGAAAGGGAGCATGGAAAGCGATCCCACCGGATAGCGCAGCAGCAAGTGATGCATGGCGCAATTGCCAACGATGGTTACCTTACGGATGCGCGCCTTAACTCGCCGCGATAGCCGGAGAGCGTCAATGGCCTGCCCAATGGAAGACAGTGCCAATGCCGAGAGGCGTTCCGCGCCGGCTTGGTCTCGCCCAGCCGCAGCCAGGCGGGAGATGACGTCGGCGCCGAACACGATCTGCTGATTGAGCGCTGCCGCGCCGGCGCAGACGAGGCCGGTATCCAACGTGGTCAGAAAGGCGGCCACGGTGGTGCTGCCCAGGTCAATGGCCAGCCCCAGCTCCACGCCCTCCCGCTTGTAGTCGTCGGAGGCGCGGAAGATCTTGTTGGAGTAGACGACGATGGGCATCAGCGTGACGGAGACGTCACCCTGCACACGGGCGCGGCAGGCCAGGCGGTAGTCTGCTGCCTGCTCCGCTGAGGTGAGCCCCTCCAACTCCTGCTCGTCAATGGGACTCAGATCCCCCTGCGCCATCACCTTGCACTTGAGGCACGTGCCCCGTCCGGCGCAGGGCTGCTCCAGTGGGAGACCGGTGGTGATGACGGCGTCGCCCAGCAGGCTGTTCTCTTCCACGGCGACCGAGCGCACGTCCTCGCCGTAACTCACGGTAACTCTTGGCATCTTGTCTTCCTCATCAATTGGACATTGGCGATTCTGCTCGTCGTGACGACTTCAGTCATCCAAATGGGGCCAAAGCGACGGAAGTCGCTACTACGAACTCAGCATCCCGTGTTCGTGAGTGATTATGTCTCAGACGTGGAGCACTCCGAGATCCGCCAAACTCCAGCCTGTCAGTTCTC
>CAZPMV010000036.1:14279-17079 GCA_964587335.1 uncultured Anaerolineales bacterium | reverse complement strand
GCACCACCAGGTCGGCCTCCAGTTCGATGGGCTTGCCCAGCAGCGTGTCCTCGGCACGGACGAGCAGCTTGTCGCCGTGGCGGATGATCTCCGAAGGATTGCCGCGGCGGTATAGCACCCCTTCTCTTCGTACGCGGTCGTAGAACTCCTCGAACCCCTTGTCGAAGGCCCGCACATCCATGTAGAGCGCGGTGACGTTGGCCTCGGGCAGCATCTGCCGTACCTCGTGCGCCTGCCGGGCGGTGACCATGCAGCAGACGCGGGAGCAGTAGGCCAGCCCCCGGTGCTGATCTCGTGAGCCCACGCAGTGAATGAAGATCACCTCCTGTGGAGTCTTGCCGTTGACGATGATTTCGCCGGCCGTGGCCAACCGCTCGAACTCCATGCCGGTGATGACCTCGGGATATTGGCCATAGCCGAACTCCGGCAGCGCGGTGGGGTCGAAGATGTCGTATCCCGTAGCTACGATGATGGTGCCTGCTTGGAGGTTGCAGGTTGCCTCCTTGCTCCTCTGCGACTTCGCGTCTTTGCTCCTTGCGACTTTGATCTCGAAGTTGCCGTAATAGCCGCCTACCTCGATGACCTCAGCTTCGGTGAGGACTTTGACACGGGGATGCTCCAGCACGCGGGCGATGACCGGAGCGAGGAGCTTGCCCACTGACTCCAGCGTGGGGAAGGTCTTGTGGAGCTGCATGGCCCGCCCGCCGAGCGCTGAGCTTCTCTCCACCAGATACACCTGGAAGCCAGCGTCGGCGATGTCCAGCGCGGCGTGGATGCCCGCCACGCCCCCGCCTATGACCAGCGCCGCCGGTGTCACGTCGGCCTGCCGCTCCACCAGCGGCTCCAGCAAGATGGCTTTGGCTACCGCACTGGTGACCAGTTGCCTGGCTTTGTCGGTGGTCGCTGCTCCGGCAGCATGAACCCAGGAGCACTGTTCCCTGATATTCGCCATCTCGAACTGGTAGGGGTTGACCCCCTTCTCCTGGCAGGCGGTGCGGAAGGTCGGCTCGTGCATCAGCGGCGAGCAGGAGGCGACGACCACGTTGGTCAGACCCAGTTCCTCAATATCCTGCTTGATGAGGTTCTGCCCTGGGTCGGAGCACATGTAGGTGTAGTGCCGGGCGACGGTCACGCAGGGCAACCGGCTGGCGTACTCGGCCACCGCCTCCACGTCCACCGTGTGGGCGATGTTGATGCCGCAATGACAGACGTAGACGCCGACTTTGGGTGTGCGAGCCATACCTCACTCCGTGAAGTGATCGGTGGTCAGGGATCGGTGATCAGGCAATATCCAACCTCTGACCTCCAACCACCAATCTCTAATCTCTAATCTCCAATATCTGATCGCCAGTCACTGACCATTCAATGTCATTGAGCTAAGGTGTAGCATAGGGCCTTGTGCCCGTTTCTTGCTGCCACAAGACGCCCACGAGGGGCTAGACTACGCTTAACTTGATGACATTGCCTGACCATTGACGTCCTACAACACCTCTGCTACCAGTTCCATTATCTCCATCACCTGGATGCGTTCTTCCAGGCCGGCGAGCTTGACCGCTTCTTCCAGCGTGAGCACACAGAAGGGGCAGGCGGTTGCCAGGATCTGCGCGCCCGTCTCCACCGCCTCCTGCACGCGGCGGCCGGCCAGCTTCTCCTCCCTGTTTGTCCCTTCCAGCCACATGCGCCCGCCGCCGCCTTCGCAGCACAGGCTCCGCTCGCGGGAGCGATCCATCTCCACCAGTTCCAGCCCAGGGATGCTGCGCAGGATGGCCCGCGGGGCATCATAGATCCCGTTGTGCTTGCCCAGGTAGCAGGGATCGTGATAGGTGACCACTTTGTCTAGCCGGCCCGAGAAGGTCAACTTGCCGTTTTCAATGAGATCGGCCACGAGTTGGGTGTAGTGCTGCACTTCCAGCTTCCAGCCGTTCTGCGGATAGTCGTTTTTGAAGACGTTGTAGCAGTGCGGGGAGACGGTGACCAGGCGGTGGACGCCCAGTTCCTCGAACTGCGCCATGTTGTCTTCGGTCAGCATCTCGAACAGCCCCGCCTCGCCCATCCGCCGCACCTCGCTGCCGCAGCATTGCTCCTCGTTCCCCAGAATGCCAAAGCTCAACCCGGCGCGGTCGAAAACCTCCACCAGCGTCCGAGTCGTCGGATGGATGCGCGGGTCGTAGGAAGGTGAGCAGCCCACGAAGTAGAGGAAATCGGCCTCCTCGCCCAGCTCGGCAATGTTCTTCACCGGTTGGTCGCCCACCCAGGCCGCGCGGTCGGAACGGGCGAAGGTCAGCGGGTTGCCCTGGTTGAAGACACTCTGCAGGGCCACCTTGACCGTGGAGGGGACGCGGCCGCTCTCGACCAGCGCGCTGCGCATGCCGATGATGATCTCCATGGGGTTGAGGTCCTTGGGGCAACGGGCGGCGCAGGTGTTGCAGGTCGTGCAGTCCCAGAGCACCTCAATGCCCGAGAGGTCGAAACTCCTGCCGGCGACGAGGATCTGGTAGATGAGCCGCCGGATGTTGAGCTGCGTCTTGAGCGTCATCGGGCAGCCGCCGGTGCACTTGCCGCACTGGATGCAGCCGTAGAGATCGTATTCTCGAGCGAACTGACGAGCTTGTATCTGCATGTCTGGGTCTCCAGAGGTGACTGGTATACTGGCAAATTGGTAAACTGGTGTCTACCCGAATCTACCAACTACCAATGTACCAATCTACCAATGTACCAATGTACCAACCTACCGATTCACCAACCTGATCATCGCTGCTGCTGCGGCGGCCTTGGCCTGGGCCACGGTGTCGGGGATGTC
>CAZPMV010000036.1:5963-14179 GCA_964587335.1 uncultured Anaerolineales bacterium | reverse complement strand
TGATCATCGCTGCTGCTGCGGCGGCCTTGGCCTGGGCCACGGTGTCGGGGATGTCCTTGGGGCTCTGGCAGCAGCCGGCCAGGTAGATCCCCTCCAAGCCAGTGTCCACCGGCCGCAGCTTGGGATGTGCTTCCTGGAAGAAGCCATCGTCGGAGCGGGCCAGCCCCAGCAGGTCGGCCACCTGTGCGGTGTCGGCTCGCGGCTCGATGCCGATGGCCAGCACTACCAGGTCGGCCTCCACTTCCACCGGCTCGCCCAGTAGCGTGTCCTCGGCGCGGACGATCAGCTTGTCGCCGCGGCGGATGATCTCCGAGGGATTGCCTCGGCGGTAGAGCACCCCCTCCCGCCGCACGCGGTCGTAGAATTCCTCAAACCCCTTGCCGAAGGCACGGATGTCCGTGTAGAAGATGGTCACGTGGGCGTCGGGCAGCCTCTCGCATACCAGGTGCGCCTGCTTGGCCGTGTACATGCAGCACACCCGGGAGCAGTAGGCGTGGCCATGCTGCGCATCACGGGAGCCGACGCACTGGATGAAGACCACCTCTTGTGGCTCCTTGCCGTTGCGCTTGATCTTGCCTGCCGTGGGGCCGGAAGCCGACACCAGGCGCTCGAACTCCAACCCGGTCATGACCTCGGGATACTGGCCGTAGCCGAATTCGGGCATCTCCGTGGGGTCGAAGGGATCGAAGCCAGTGGCCACGATGATGGCATCCACCTCCACGTCGAGGAACTCGTCTTCTTGGTCGTAGTTGATGGCCTTCGCCTCGCAGAAATACTCACAGGCCCCGCAGCGCCCCAGTGTGAAGTGCAGGCAATGCTCACGGTCAATGACCGGTATCTTGGGCACGGCCTGGGCAAAGGGGATGTAGATGTTGCCTCGCCCGGCGAGACCTACGTCGAACTCCAACAGCAGTGGCCGCAGTTCCTTGTCGGTGATCTGTTCCAGCTTGATCGCCCCTGTGGGGCAGATGAAGGCGCAGGCCCCGCAGGCAATGCAGTCGTCGGAGAACTTGAGGAAGGGCGTCCCGACTTCTCGGTCTACGCCGCGCCCCACGAAACTGATGGCGCTCTGGCCGATCAGTTCCTCGCACACCCGCACGCAAAGTCCGCACAGATAGCAAAGCTCATCCTGCGGCTCGAAGCGTACCTCAGTGACCCCCAGGCTGGCAGCGAGTTCTTGCACCTCGGGCACGTTGGGACAGCGGGCCAAGAGCAGCTCAGCCAGCAGCTTTCGCCCCTTCAGCACCTTCTCCGAGGCCGTTTGCACCTCGATCTCCCAGCGGATGGGGTAGTTGCAGGACGTGACCAGCCGAGAGCGGCCATTGTAGGTGATCTCCACCGTGCATAGACGGCATGCGCCATAGGGTTCCAGCGCAGGGTGGTAGCACAGCGTGGGAATAGGTATCCCTAACCGCTGAGCGGCCTCCAGGATGGTCGTTTCCTCTTCGACTTCGAGGGGTTGTCCGTCAATCGTGACTTCTATCATCTTTCACACTTCCACTTCCCCCACACTCCCACACTCCCACACTCCCACACTGGCTATCTACACCACTAGCACGGCGTCAAACTTGCACGTATCCAGACAGACACCGCATTTGATGCAGAGACTCTGGTCTATGGTATGTGCTGCTTTCTTCTCTCCCGTAATCGCTTTCTGTGGACACTGGCGAGCGCAGGCGGTGCAGCCGGTGCACTTCTCGGGGTCAATGCTGTAGGTGATCAGCGCTTTGCACACACCAGCCGGACATCTGTGATCGTGGATGTGGGCCTCGTATTCGTCGCGGAAGTACCGAATGGTGGAAAGCACGGGATTGGCCGCGGTTCTGCCCAGCGCGCAAAGTGAGAACCCCTTCAGCAGTTCGCCCAACTCTTCCAACAGGGTTATGTCGTCAGGCCGGCCCTCGCCATTGCAGATACGGTTGAGGACCTCCAGGCTGCGTGCGATTCCCTCGCGGCAGGGAGTGCACTTGCCGCACGATTCCTCACGCAGGAAGTTCAGGAAGTAGCGGGCCACATCCACCATGCAGATGCACTCGTCCATGACGATCATGCCGCCGGAGCCCATCATCGAACCGACCTTGGTCAGTTCGTCGAAGTCCACCGGCAGGTCCAGCAGACTTTCGGGGATGCAGCCGCCCGAAGGCCCGCCGGTCTGCACGGCCTTGAACTTCTTGCCTTCGGGAATGCCGCCGCCGATGTCGAAGATGATCTCCCGCAAAGTGATGCCCATGGGGACTTCCACCAGGCCGGTGTTGTTGACCTTGCCTACCAGGGAGAAGATCTTGGTGCCCTTGCTGCCCGCGGTGCCGATGTTGGCGTACCACTCCCAGCCTTTGTCAATGATCAGCGGCACGTTGGCCCAGGTCTCCACGTTGTTGAGGTTGCTGGGCTTCTCCCACAGGCCGCGCTCCACCGAGCGCACGTACTTGGCCTGTGGTTCCCCCACATCCCCTTCGAGCGAGCGCATCAAGGCGCTCGACTCGCCACAGACGAACGCTCCGCCGCCGCGCCGGATGGCAACGTCAAAATCGAAACCGGAGCCCAGGATGCCTTGCCCCAGCAGGCCGTAGGCCCGTGCCTGTTCCAGGGCAAGGCTGAGATGGTGCACGGCCAACGGGTACTCGTGGCGGATGTAGACGTATCCCTCGTGACTGCCGATACCGTAGGCGGCGATGATCATGCCTTCCAGGATGCTGTGAGGGTTGCCTTCCAGTAGACCGCGATCCATGTATGCTCCAGGGTCTCCCTCATCAGCGTTGCAAATGACGTACTTGGGCTCACCTGCTGCCCGGCGGCAGCTTTCCCACTTGCGCCCGGTGGGGAAGCCCGCTCCGCCGCGGCCTCGCAGGCCAGAGCGCTTGATCGTATCAATCACCTCTTCGGGTTGCATGGAGAAGAGCGCTCTGCCTAGCGAGCGGTAGCCACCCAGCTCGATGTAGTCCTCAATGCGTGTAGGGTCAATGGAGCGAGCCTGCTCGAACAGGATGCGCTGCTGCTTGCGGTAGAAGGGTACGTCCTTCTCGTAGGTGACCCGCTCGCCCGTAGCTGGGTCCACGTGCAGCAGCCGCTCCACGATCTGCCCCTGCTGCACAGTCTTTTCCACGATCTCTGACACATCCTTGTCTTTGACCTTCTGGTACAGGATGCCGGCGGGCTCCACGATCACAATGGGCTCGATGGCGCAGAAGCCGTGGCAGCCGGTGGTCTTGAGCTTGACCTGCTCTGCCAGGCCTCGCCCGGCCAGCTCCGTTTCGAAAGCAGAGATGACCCGCTCCGAACCATAGGCCTGGCAGCAGGTGCCGTTGCTGACGGTGATGCATGGCTGGCTGGGGTCGTGCGCTGCTGCCAGCGTGGCCTGCAATCGCTTCAGATCTTCGAGGCTGCGCAGTGTCTCCACTGGGGTCATGCCTCGCCCTCCCCGTCGGAGCGTGTCCGGTGCATCCTTTTCAACAGACGACTCGCCTTGGCCGGGTTCATCTCGCCGTGGTATTCGCCATCCACCACCAGCACGGGCCCCAGAGCGCAAGCGCCCAGGCAGTTGACGGTTTCCAATGTGAATTCCATCTGCTCGTCGGTCTCGCCGGCGGTGATGCCCAGTTCCCGTTCCAGCGTGTCCAGCACCTTGACCGCTCCGCGCACGTGACAGGCGGTGCCCGTGCAGACGTGGATCAGGTGCCTGCCTCGCGGCGCCAGGCTGAAAGCCCGGTAGAACGTAGCCAGGCTATATACCTTGGATACGGGGATGTCCAACCGTTCGGCCACGTAGCGCAGCGTGCCCTCCGGCAGGTAGTTTACCTCTTCTTGCAGGTCTTGCAGGATGGCAATGATAGCCGACGGGTCCTGCCTATGCCGGCCCACGACGCTCTCGACGGTCGCCATTTCCATTCCTAGTTCTTCCAGTTCCAATGACGGCTCACTTTGACCCATATTCCAAGTCCTTCGCATTTGGCAAATCGGCAGTGGAGACCAACTACCAGTTTCCCAGTTTACCGGTTCTCTTCGATGTACGGGATATTGCGCACAATGCAGTGTTCGGTGCAGACCCCACAGCCGGTACACTTGTCCTCGTCCACGCTGCGGGCTTTCTTGCGCACCCGTACCTGGAATCGCCCGTTTTCTCGCTTCACCCACTCCACTTCAGAATAGGTCAGCATCTCAATGTTCGGATGGCGGCCTACCTCAACCATGCGCGGGGTGAGGATGCACGAGGAGCAATCCAGCGTGGGGAAGGTCTTGTCGAGCTGGGCCATGCGGCCGCCGATGCTGGGCTCCCGCTCCACCAGGTAAACCTTGAAGCCGGCGTCGGCGATGTCCAGCGCAGCCTGGATGCCAGCGATTCCTGCGCCGATGATCAGCGCCGCTGGTCTGTTGCTATCGTTGTTCATGACACGTAGTCCCTCTTGTGTTCCATGCTTGAAGTGGGACATGCGGAGAGCGTGACACGTGAAACATGACACGCGACACGTTTCGCTACGAACTCATTGCTCGTTGACTAGGCTCACTTCGCCCTCGCCAGCGCCCCCATAGGATCCCACGGCGGGAGCACCACAGGCTCAGTATCCAGCACCGGCAGAAGCTCAGGAGAAAGGTATTCCTTGCTGACGACTACCTCGTAGAGGTATTCATTGAACCACTCGTCGGTCATGACCAGGTAGCCCGCATCACCGTCCTTGGTTCCCCAACTGTTCTCGACACGCCACTTGATGGGCTTGCCCGTATCGTCCAGATCAACTCCGGTGAACAGCATGGCGTGGGTCATCTTGCTGTGTCCATAGTCCAGGCGACAGGCCTTGTTTAGCCTGAACTGGGTGTCATAGACAAGCTCATAGTCGTACACTTTCGGATCGAGAGTGCCTATCTCTCGCTCCAGCGGTTTGCTCATATCGCAGCCGAACCACACTGTCTGGCCGTCAACGATCATGGCGACGGCGGCCTTCTTCAGTGTTTCAATGTCAACGTTCAGGTAGCGGACTATGTACCCGCCTACGACGTTGCCCAGGTACTGCACCGTGTAGAGCTTGCGGAAGGGCTTATCGCTGGTGGGGGCGTTGATCAGGCAGACCATGTCATCCAGGTTAACAGACACGTATAGCTCGAAGAACTCTGTGGGGGTGATGTCGCCGTGCCTGTGGAACTGCTTGTCTTTGTCTCGCCATTCCCAGAAGAAGCTGTCGGGCGGTTTTCCCAGATGGATGCAGAGCATGCGGTAGAACTCCTGCACCATCTCGCTCTTGGCCCCGCGCATTTCTTCTACAGAAGCGGACTGCTGGTGCATTTGCCGCAGCGTCCAGGCGTACTCTCTGAGCTTGGCGACGAGCAGACGGTTCATCTGCTTCGAATTGCTGCTGCTATGTGTTTCGGGCATCACCCGCTTGGGCAGCACACCATATTTGTGGACGATGTTCACGAACATGTCCCACTGCCCGCCGTCGGGAAGGGCATTGGCCAGCAGCCACATGACGAGCCGGCCATTCAGAGGCTCATCTCGCGTCTCAATGATACTCTCGAGGAAGAAGCTGGCCTTTTCCAGCTTGTCCCAGAACATGAGGTAGTTCTGCGAAAGCTCAAAACTTCCCCCCCCTTCCTTCTTGACCCTGTGCAGGTTCATCTTGTCAATGGCCGCCAGCCTGAGAGTATTGAGCCCGGCAAACATCCAGCACCGCCCACTCTTCTCTTGATTGGTGGCTCCGGGTGTGTCCACCTGGTGTGAGTATGTGTGGTTAGTTCGATACACCGCTTCCCTGCTCAGGGCTACGGCATTGATACCGTTCTTGGCCACAGCGTTCAATGCCAGCAGGTTTTTGGGTTCCGCATCGAAGGCGGCCGCAAACCGCCCGATGTCCTCGTTTCTTATCTCTTTTCCCATGTGTAATCCTTCTTTCTCTGTAGAATTCCTGGGCTGCTACCGGAAACCCGTTTGAAACGGGTTGATCGGGCCTGGTAGCCTGCTTTCAGCGGGTTTTATGTGACAGACGTTGAATTCATTCAACGGGTCATGGAGAGCTACTACGACACCGACACCTCATCCAGTTCATCCTCGCGGAAGGTCGTCACCGGCAGAGTATCCTCGACGCTGCGTCCGGGCACGTACTCGAAGATCGCCTGGGTCTTCTCGCCCACAGCGCGGAAGACCCGTCCCACCGGGATGTCCGAAGGGCAGGCGTCAGTGCACATGCCGCAGCCGATGCAGGAGGTGCTCATATGGTTCAAACGGGTCAGGTGGAAAAGCAGCGTGTCGGACGGCAGACGGGTGGCCCCCTCACGCACTGCCCAGGTCATGTACTGCGCCGGCTCGTGGTTGAAGGCCGGGGTGCGGAAGAGGCAGGTCTTGCAGTAGCAGATGGGGCAGTTGACCATGCAGTTGTGACAGCGAATGCAGGTGGAGAACAGTTCGGTCAGACCTTCGGGGCTGGATAGCCGCTGACGGATCTCGGCGAAAGCCGCGTCCCGCGCTGCCGTGCGGGCGGCGATCAGCTTCTCGGCCCGTGCAGGCTGGAAAGCCTGCGCCACGGGCGTCAGCCCCAGCCGCTCGCCCAGATCGTCGGCGAGTTTGATAGGGATGTTTTCGTCGAGATCGGCGCCCAGGAGTTGGATGACGATTCCGGCGTTCTCCGGCAGCGGCTGCTCGCACATCTGGCAGGCGTCACGGAGCGGTCGGTCGGCCAGGGGGTCGGCATAGAGCTCGCGCCACGACTCGGCATCGGGCCCATCCTGCATCATCTGCACGTAGTCGGTCAGCTTGTAGGTGCCGGCGCAGTCGAGTCCGATGATGAGCAAATCGTCCAGGCTGGCCTGCTGCAGCTTGACCAACTCGATGAGCGCCCGAATCTCGCACGAGCGCAGCACGACGCCAATGCGGCCCCGTGGCTCGCGGATGGACAGAGCCGAGACCAGTCGCGCCCCGTTCATAGAGAGCACAGGTGCCAGCGGATCGGCGTCGTCCAAGAGTCTTGGCTGCGAGACCAGCGCTGGTGTCACTGCGCCGTTCCGTTCGCGCATGGGCACCATCAGCGCTTCCACAACGCCTCGTTCCAGCAGACTCTTCAGAAAGCCGCGGATCGCTGCCAGGGTGTCTCCGTTTGCTACCACTATCATTGTCTGCATACTCTATCTCCTGCCTTGGTGGGGAGGCCGGCAGATTGGCAGATTGGCAAATTGGTAGATTGGTGGACTACCGGGAGTGTCAAACTATACCAGTCTACCGGTCTACTAATGTACCAATGTACCAACCAATCTACCATCCTACGCTGCCCATTCTCGCTTCATCGGATTCGGACCCATCTTCTTGATCGCCGCCGTCATCTCGGTGACGGTATCGGCGAAAAGCTGACCCTCGCTGGCGCTGATCCAGCGCAGCCAGAGGCGGTCTTCCTCCAGCCCCATCTGTTTGAGGGTCTCTTTGAGGATGGCCACTCGCCGTCGCGCCTTGTAGTTGCCTGTCTGGTAGTGGCAGTCGCCGGGCCAGCAGCCGCCGATGAGCACGCCGTCGGCTCCGTCGAGCAGCGCCTTGAGCACGTAGACCGGGTCCACGGCGCCACTGCACATCAACCGGATGATGCGCACGTTGGGGGGATACTGGATGCGGGATGTGCCGGCCAGGTCTGCGCCGGTGTAGGTGCACCAGTTGCATAGGAAGGCGACGATTATGGGCTCGAAATCGTTTGACATAAAGCACCTCAACGGAATTCTCAGTGATCGGTGATCAGGGAAGGCTCAATACCTAATACCCAATACCCAATACCCAATATCTAGTACCCAATATCTAATACCCAATACCCAACACCCAATACCGGATACCCGATCCCCACCCACCCTGTCGCTCACACTGCCACCAGCGCCGCGTCCACTATGCCGAACAGTTGCCCGAACTCGAAGCCTTTCTGCTGGCTGGCCTTGTTGGGGCAGGCGACGATGCAGGCCCCGCAGCCCTGGCAGAGCACCTCGATGACCTCGGCGTAGGGCGCGCCCGGCTCCAATATCCGTGCATCGTAAGGACAGACCTCGACGCACATCCCGCAAGCGGAGCAGAGCCGCGGGTTCACGGTGGCGATGATGGGCGTGGCTTCCAGTTCCGTCTTGGAGAGCAGAGTCACCGCCCGTATCGCCGCCGCCTGCGCCTGGGCGATGGTCTCCTCCAGGAAGCGGGGCGAGTGCGCCAGCCCGGCCAGATAGACGCCGTCGGCGGCGAAATCCACAGGGCGCAGCTTGACGTGCGC
>CAZPMV010000036.1:0-5863 GCA_964587335.1 uncultured Anaerolineales bacterium | reverse complement strand
TGCGGATGTCCCGGTACAGGATGGTGACCTCGGTCTCCGGGCTCAGGCGCTTGATCTCCAGAGCGTTCTTGATAGCCTCAGTGCAGCAGACGCGGGAGCAGTAGGGGTGAGCCTCCTCGCGGGAGCCTACGCACTGGATCATGACCACGGACTTGCAGTCCGTAATTCGTAATTCGTGATTCGTAATTCGTTCCTCAAGCTCGCGCTGGGTGATGACACCGGGCAACTCGCCGTAGCCATACTCCGTGGGCGTGATCTGCTGCGCGCCGGTGGCGACGACGATCACGCCGTGGCCCAGTTCTTCCCGCCGCCCGTCGTCCAGCCGCACCATCGTGCGGTACTTGCCCACATAGCCACTGACCTCGCTAACCTCAGCTCCTGTGAACACGGTAATCAATGGGTTGCCAGCCACACGCTCGATGGCCTCGCGCAGCAATACCTGAGGATCAGTTTCAGGCTTCACCTCGGAACCTGGAACCTGAAACCTGGAACCTGAAACCGGCAGAGCTACGTGAATATGGCGCAAATTCCCGCCCAGTTCTCTCTCCCGTTCCACCAAATACACCGGATAGCCCTGCTCAGCGATGGAGAGCGCCGCGTTCATGCCTGCTAGCCCGCCGCCGATCACCAGGGCATGATGATCAATGTCGAAGGTGCCCTGCTCGATGGGACGCAACTTACGGGCTTTGGCGATGGCCATTCTCACCAAATCTTTGGCTTTCTGAGTGGCAATCTCCGGCGTGGCCCGGTGCACCCAGGAATCCTGCTCGCGGATGTTGGCCATATGGAAGAGGTGCGGGTTCAGGCCCGCCTGGCGCAACGTGTTCTGGAACAACGGCTCGTGAGTGCGCGGCGTGCAAGAGGCGACGATGACCCGATTCAGCTTGTGTTCCTTGATCTGTTCGCAGATGCGCTCCTGGGTATCCTGCGAACACGTATAGAGATTGCGTTCGGCGTAGACCACGTTTGGCAGCGTGCTGGCGTACTCCACCACGCCGGGCACGTCTACCACCGCCCCGATGTTGATGCCGCAATGGCATATGAAGGCTCCAATGCGCGGCGCTTCGTCGCTCACGTCCCGTTCTACCGGGTACTCCGGTGAGCGGGTCAGCGTGTGCCGAGCCCGAGCGAGCAGCCCCGAAGCCTGCGCCGCCGCGCATGAAGCCTCGATGACTGTCTCGGGGATGTCCTTGGGCTCGGCGAACGCGCCGGCCACGAAGATGCCGGGCCGCGAGGTCTGCCCGGGGGTGAAGAGGGCCGGTTCGGCGAAGCCGAAGCGGTTGAGTTCGACGCCCAGCCGCTGGGCCATTTGCACCGTCTCGGCCGAGGGCCGTAGCCCCACCGCCAGCACCACCATGTCGAACTCATCTTCGTGCGGCACGGGGCGTTTCGTCCTTCGTCCTTCGTCCTTGGTCCCTGATTCCTTCGCATTCTCAAACGTGACGTAAGTGAGGCGGAGATTGTGGGTTCTGGGAGCTTCCTTCACGACCGAGACCATACTGCGCACGTAGCGCACGCCGTACTCTTCTTGCGCTCGCTCGATGTAGCGATCGAACCCCTTGCCGAAGGAGCGGATGTCCATGTAGAAGATGGTGGGCTCGATGTTGGCGTCGTGCTCGCGGGCGATGATGGCTTCCTTAGCCGCGTACATGCAGCAGACCGAGGAGCAGTACCCCTGGTCACAGGTGATGTCGCGGGAGCCGACGCACTGGATCCAGGCCACTTTGCGCGGGCGTTGCCCGTCGGATGGGCGCTTCACCTCGCCAGTGAAGGGGCCGGAAGCGCTTAGCATGCGTTCGAACTCCAGACTGGTGACCACGTTAGGGTAGCGGCCGTGGCCGAACTCGGGCCGGATGTCGCCGGGTAGCGGTTCCACACCGGGCACCAGCAGCACCGCCCCGACGTCAATCTCGATTTCTTGCTCCACCTGGTTGTGGTCAATGGCATCGGCCTGGCAGGCGAAGACGCACTGCAGGCACTCGGAACAGATGCCACAGGCAAGGCAGCGAGCCGCCTCGGCGAGGGCTTCCTCTTCTGTCAGCCCTCCGTAGACCTCGCGGAAGTCCCGCATCCGCTCAACGGCCGGCAGTTTATGCGTCTCGTGCCGTGCCGCTACCGAAGCCTCACCGCGATCAACCTTGGCCTGGGCCTCGGCTTCGCTTAGCTCGACAACCTTACCTATCTCCCAATCCACCAATCTACCAGTGTCCCCATCTCCCAATCTGCCCTGAAGATACAGGTCAATGGCCCACGCTGCCCGATGCCCCGCAGCTATCGCATCTACAATGAACGCCGTGCCGGTCACGACGTCGCCGCCGGCGAAGAGGCCAGGCACATTGGTGGCCATTGTCTCCTTGTCTATCACCGGGAAACGGCCGCGTATCTTCTCCACCTCGTCGTTCAGGCAGGAGACGTCGGGGCGCTGGCCGATGGCGAAGATGATCACATCGGCCGGCAGCACGTGCTCTGTTTCGGGGAACATCTCGAAATCGGGACGGCCATCCACGAAGCCACGGAAGTCCACTTCCACGCAGCGTATGCCGGTCAAGCGGCCTTCCTCGCTGGTGACCTCCTTGAACGTTCGCGAGGGGAAGAGTTCGACCCCTTCCTCTTGGGCGTCAGCTATCTCCCATTCGTGGGCGGGCATCGTTTCGCGGGATTCCAGGCAGGCCATGCCCACCCAGGAAGCGCCCAGTCGCACAGCGGTCATGGCCGAGTCTATGGCTACGTTGCCGCCGCCCAGTACCAAAACACGGTGATTGGGTATCAGTGATTGCGCATTGGGGACTTCTCCATCACCAATGTCTGATACCTGATAATTGTGCATGGCTACCTGGCGCAGGAAGTCCGTCGCCACAAGCACGCCGGGCAGGTCGGCGCCGAGAATGGGCAGTTTAGCGCCGGTATGAGCGCCCACAGCCACGAAGGTGGCATCGTACTCTTCCAGAAGCGCCATGGCATCCTCGACACGGTGGTTGAGCTTCAGTTCAACCCCCTCGGCGACGATGGCTTCAACCTCCCGCTGCACCACCTCCGGCGGCATCCGGTAGTCAGGGACACCGACCCGCATCATGCCGCCGGGCACCGGCAGCGCCTCGAATACCGTAGTGCTGTAACCCAGTCGCACCAGATCGAGCGCCGCCGTCAGCCCCGCCGGCCCAGCGCCAATCACCGCCACGCGTTGAGCAGACCCCTCTACCTCTCCCTCTCCCTCTTTTTCCTCTTCTCCTTCTCCTAGCTTTCCCTCATCTGCTCTTTTTCCCACCAGTTCTTCTGGGTGTTGAAACGCCCAATCGGCCACGAACCGCTTCAGAGCCATGATGTTGACGGGATCGTCCACCATGCTGCGGCTGCAGGCCTCCTCGCAACGGTGGTTGCAGACTCGCCCGCAGACGGAGGGGAAGGGGTTATCCTGCAGGATGGTGCGGTAGGCGTCGGCGTAGCGCCCCTGGGCAACGAGGGCCACGTAGCCTTGCGCTCGCTGGTGAATGGGGCAGCCGTCTCGGCAGGGGGATGTGCCCAGTTTTTCGATGGCGTAGGCGTTGGGGATGGCCTGGGGGTAGAGCTTGTAAACAGCCTTGCGTTCGGAGAGGCCAGTGTTGAATTCGTCCAGTCGGACGATGGGGCAGGCAGTCGCGCAATCGCCGCAGCCGGTGCACTTCTCCAGGTCCACGTAACGAGGATGCTGCTTCACGGTGACGGTGAAGTCGCCTGGCTCCCCTTCGATGCGCTCCACATCGGCGTAGGTGAGCAGTTCGATGTTTAGATGCCGCCCCACCTCCACCAGCTTGGGAGACATGATGCACATGGCGCAGTCGTTGGTGGGGAAGGTCTTGTCGAGCTGGGCCATGACCCCGCCGATGGCTGGGGACTTCTCCAGCAGGTAGACCTTGAGGCCGGCCTCGGCCAGATCGAGCGAGGCTTGCATGCCGCCGATCCCCGCGCCGACCACCAGCACCGCGCCAATGTGTTCTTTTCCGTTATCTGAAGAGGTTGTCATCCTGCGTTCCTCGCATGTCCTGAGACAAGGAGAGGGGGAGACGGGGAGACAGGGTGCTTTCTGTCTCCTTGGCTCCCTGTCTCCTTGCTACCCTCTCCCTGGTCATCGTCGTCGCTTGATGATCCATTGCTCAGGGTGTCGGATCATGTTCACCAGTTTCCCCAGAGTGTTGTCGTACGTTGTGTACAGTTCACGAGCCACTGTTGCATCGAGATACTGGCACTTGACCGAGAATTCCAGCCAGACTTGCGTCTCTATCCTCTCTCCCATTCACCTTGTCTCCCCGTCTCCTTGTCTCCTTGTCTGCATGGCTTGCCACACCAGCTCAACCACGTCCATAGAGCGGAGGCGCAGGCGACGTGCCTCCTGATGGCGGCGCACAGCGTTGGTTAGCGTGCGCTCGCACTGCTGGCAGGCGGAGGCGATGACTTGGGCTTCGATCTCACAGGCTTGATCCAGGCGGCGCAGCGATACTTCGGAGACGACGTCAGGATCGAAGCTCTCCAGGTTGCCGCCGCCACCGCAGCAGTCCGATTCGCCCCCGTGGCCGCTCATCTCCACCAGCGTCAGCCCAGGAATGCTCTGGAGCACGCGGCGCGGCGCATCGTACACCCCGCTCTTGCGCCCCAGATCGCACGGATCGTGGAAGGTCACACGTTTCTGGATATCGCCCAGCGCGATGGCCCGCTGCTCGATGAGTTCCTCCAGCAATTCGGTGGCGTGCAGTATCTCAATGCCCATCTCCTCGCCCGCCACCTCGGGGTAAACGAACTTCCATACATGATAGCAGGAAGGGCAGGTGAACACCATGCGCGAAGCGCCCAATTCCTTCACCTGGGCGATGTTGTGGCGCATCAACTCCTCGGCCTCGGCCTGCCGCCCCATGGACAGCAGAGGGAAGCCACAGCACCACTCCTGGCCGCCCAGGGTGGTGAAATCGACTTCGGCAGTGTGCAGGATACCAGCCAGCGCCTGGGGCACGCGGTAGCTTCTGGGGAAAAAGGAACCGACGCAGCCGACGAAGTAGATGGTCTCCGCTCCGCGTTTGCCTTCCAATCCCTCCGGCACACGCTCCAGGTTCTGGCTCCAGATCAGCCGCTCGCTGTTGTCGTCGCCACTGATGTTGTGTGCTTCGGTGATGGTCTGGCCGAGCTGGTTCAACCGGCCCAGGCCCACGCACAGCCGCTCGTCAATGACCGATTCCGGTCTCTGGGCCAGGTAGTCGGCCAGGATCTCCCGCAGTTCCTGGCAGTCTCCTCGCCGGTAGCCACGCTCGCCCGCCACCTGTCGCAGAGCGATCATCACCTGGCCGGCGTCAATGTCATTGGGGCAATGCTCGGCGCAGTTTTCGCACCCCAGGCAGAGCCAGATATCGCGGCTGGTGAGCAGCCGCTCGGCCTGGCCGAACTGGATCATCCGCAGGGCGCGATCCGGCCCGTAGTCCATGGCGGAGACCACCGGGCAGCCGGCCGTGCATTTGTGGCAATGGTAGCAGAGCTGGACGGTCTGGCCGCTGAGTGTGTTGACCTGGTCAAGAAAGCTAGTCATCAAGGGCTACTCCGTTTCGTCCGGAGGGGCGTTTCTGGCAGGCGCGCAGAGGATGGGGGGCGGTGCGACGCTGTGGAGATAGGAGGAGCGCATTCCCGAACCGTGCATGACTCCATCGTCCTTGGGGACAGTTCTTGGATGCTCAGAATGGGTTTGCGCAGCGCTAGTGCGCAGGCGACGGGGGTGGCAATGAAGTAGGCAAGGACGCCCCGCACGCCACGCGCTGCTCTCGCTGCGCATTCCCAAACACGGCACTATGATACCACAGACGTCACCAAATGTCAAAATCACTGACCGCCGGTCAGTAACTGTCCG
>CAZPMV010000035.1:1906-17109 GCA_964587335.1 uncultured Anaerolineales bacterium | reverse complement strand
CCAATCTGAAGCGCCTAATCCACAAACCGATACTTGATCAGCGTCCACAGCGCTAAAGGACCATCCCGCCAGGTGATCTTCTTGCCTTCCTCGTACTCCCGGCCGGTGTAGGCGATAGGCACTTCATAAATGCGATGGCCTCGTTTCAGCACCTTGGCCGTCACTTCGGGCTCGAACTCGAAGCGGCGTGCATGCAGGGGTATGTCCTTGATCACGTCGGAACGGAAAACCTTGTAGCACGTCTCCATGTCGCTGAGAATAGCGTCGTAGAGAATGTTAGTGATGAAGGTCAGCAGCTTGTTACCTGCCGCGTGCCAGAAGAGCATCGCCTTGCGCGGACCGCCCAGGAAGCGGGAGCCGTAGACCACATCGGCCCGCCCTTCAATGATAGGCTGCAGCAATGCGGGATAGTCACGGGGGTCGTATTCCAGGTCAGCATCCTGGATGAGCAGAATGTCCCCTGTGGCATGCTGGATAGCGGTGCGCACCGCTGCGCCCTTGCCCTGATTCGTCTCGTGAAAGAAGACCCGCACGTCCTCTTGCCCCGCTTCCTGCTGCAAGATGTCACGTGTACCGTCAGTGGAGCCATCGTCCACGACGATGATCTCTTTCTCCAAACAGACAAGTCCCCTGACGTCAGCGGGTAGCGAACAGTCCAGACTACCGTCCTGAACCTCTACCACCAGGTCGACTGCCCGTACTCGGGCCAGAATCCCTTGGATGGTCTGCTTCTCGTTGTAGGCGGGTATGAGAATGGAGAGCTTCACAGAAGTGCCTTTCCTTGCGGATGATGAGCAATTATAGCCCATGCTTCAGCGGCAGGCAAATACTTGCCTCGATCAACACTTCGTGCTATAATCTGCGGAGCTACTTAGCCATAGGTGCAACGCACTTCATTCCTGCCATTTCAGCGGGTTTCCCGACCAGGCCTCCACTTCGGAGTCGTCTGACTGTGCGGCAGCAAGCGCGTTGCACCTGGAAGGAAAAGACTCATGAAATCCACCCCACCCCCCATCGAGATCGGCGATCAGCGCGGCCTGAGTTTCGCCGATGGATTCCAGTTCGGCTGCGGTTTCTCTGTCGCCGCTGCCGTGGCTGCCATCCTAACGCTGCTCCTGCTAGCCCTCATCGGCTTCGTACTGTCTCTTCTGGGAGTTGGCTTGTTGGAGAACCTGCTGAGCAGCACGGGGTTGCTCTTCTCGCTGTCGGCATTGTGATACTCCGTTGCGGCACGCTCAGGCTCACTCCAACGACCACCGCCGGATCCGTGGATCCGGCGGTAGCAGAAGGCAACCGGTTGGGCAACGCTGTCAGGGCACAAGCCCCCCCCTACCCAGAGGTGAGCTGACTGGCTAGGATGACCGCTTCGGCAACCTCCCTCATCGGCTTGCGGTTGTCCATGCTCATCTTCTGAATGCGACGAAAGGCTTGCGCTTCTGTCAACCCCTGTGAGTCCATTAGAATCCCCTTGGCTCGGTCCAGCAACTTGCGCACCTCTAACCGCTCCTGGAGATCCTCGATCTCTCTCTTGAGCGCCCCAAACTGCTCGAATCGGCTCAGCGCCACGCCGATGGCCGGCGCCAGGTCTGCCTCTCGATAAGGCTTGACCAGGTAGCCGACAACCCCTGCCTCCTGTGCTTGCTCGATCAGTTCACGCTGGCTGTAGGCGCTGAGAAGCACTACAGGGGCGATGTTCTCCTCAGTCAAGATAGTGGCAGCTTCGATGCCATCCATGCCTGGCATCTTGATGTCCATGATGACCACATCGGGACACAGTTCCCGCGCCAGGTTGACGGCACTCTCGCCATCACCGACGGTGCCCACAACCAGATACCCCAAGCTGGTCAGCGTCTCCTGCAAATCCATTCGGGTGATGGCCTCGTCATCGGCCACGATCACACGAACCCGCGCTCTCTCCATCGTCTCTCTCCCACTTCTCTTTGTCTGCGACAGGCTGCATGACCCGCACCTGCCATCTCTTGAGGCCAAAGTCACTGACATCCGCGACTATCTTGACGATGGCACACGAAGTTCGTAGTCACGCACGTAGCCCAGCGGAGTGCAGTTTCGCGCCACTCTGCTCCGCTCCGCGCCTCACTACGAGCCTCTCCTCGCATGGGGGCAGAAGCCGCACGTGGAGCAGCCTTTCCAGGCTGCTTCGCAGGCTCGAAAGCCTGCCCGACGTGTCACTTCTGCCTTAGTGCCGCTCTCCCTGCTGCAACGCGCAACGCTGAATGCGACACTGTCAAACTATGCAACAACGCGAGCCTAGCTCAAGGGAGATCTCTTGGGAAAGACCATAACCGCCGATACGCCAGTACCGGCCCGCAATTCAAACTGCCCCCTTAGGTCTTCCTCAACCAATGTGCGCACGATCCGCAAGCCTAACCCACTCTCGCTCTCCAGATCGAATCCTTCGGGCAACTGTCCTTCTTCGTCGTGCACTCCGATGCTCACCTCATCGCCGCCATCGTGCAGCCTGACCACCACTGCTCCGGCCCGGCGCCCTCGATACCCATGCTCCAGAGCGTTCTCCAACAGCTCGTTCACTACCAGAGCGCAAGCCGTCGCCTGGCGACTGGGCAGATAGATGCTGGGCCCGCGCACTTCCAACTGGATATCCCTGTCCGCAGCCATGCCCACCCCCTGAAGCTGCGCGACGATTCGTTGGCAAACATCACGGATGTTGATAAGCTGGTCTTCGGCTTGAGATAGAAACTCGTGGATCACGGCGACGCTAAGGATGCGCCCCACTGCCTCGTGCAGCGCTTGGCGGGCTTCCTGGTGCTGCAGGCGACGCGACTGCATCCGCAACAGCGAAGCCACGGCCTGTAGGTTGTTCTTGACCCGATGGTGCACTTCCTGGATCATCGTCGCCTTGAGCCTGAGCTCCTTCTCTCTCGAGCGCTCGTCGGTGAGATCGCTCACCATCACCAGGGCACCCACCACCTGTGAGGATGAGACCTCCCAGGGTAGCCGCCAACGCCGTGACGTCGTCGGTTCCCTCGGCCGCAGGGGCACCACCTTCCTGTTCCAAAGGCGACGTCCCTCCTGTCGCTCCTCCTCCTGGCACTGCCCCGTCTCCACGGCCACCCGCACCAATTGCTCATCGCCCGTCTGCAAATCAGCCAGCAGCGTGCCCCGCAAGTCCAGCAGGTAACCCAGACGCCGATAGAGATTGTTGGCAATGCCACTGAGATAGGTGATTCGCCGCTGAGAATCAACGCGGACGATACCATCCCATTCACCAAAGGGGGAAAGCGCCGCTGCGCTCTGCAGTTCGCCGTGGATGGCCATTCCCTGAAGCCAACGCACAGCCCGCTGGAAGGATCTGTGTCGCCGGCGATGCCTCTCGTGAGCGATCAGGTTGGTCTCCACACTCAAGGCGGCAATGATCTTCTCTTGATCATTGCGGACGGGATAGACTTCCTGCACCACCGGCGTGCCACTGGGCAAGTCGTGTTGACTCGATCTCGCCCTGCCTTCCCTCAGGGCTCTAAGGACCAGGGGCTGCTCCGATGGCGGGACCAACTGCACCTCCTGGCCTCCGGCGTACAACGACATGATGGAATGCGGCTGAGCCTGTGCGATCAGCATGAGGCCCTCTGGAGCGAGACACCAAAGTCGCAGATCGGCGCGGCTGACATCGGCTGTCATAGGCAACCCCGCTTCGATACGCTTCAGCAGCGCGCGGTCATGCTCGCTGAGCTGACTGACTACTCTGTCCATTGCTGCGTTCCTCGGCAGCTCACGAGAGCAACGTTGCTCGTCGTCATGAGCTCCTTTTCGGACTTCCAACACCCAAGCCCCTAGACAGGCCAAGGCCGACAGCCCTGCAGCCGTCGGCCATGTTGAAGGAACAGATAGGTCGGGGCGGCCGGATTTGAACCGGCGACCACTTGAACCCCATTCAAGTGCGCTTCCTGGCTGCGCTACGCCCCGTCACAAGCACTCGCATTGTAGCAGACCCACATGAATTTGGCAAATCGCCTCTTCGCCGTCGCGACGGCGGGGAGGACAGAGCCAATACAGTTCAGTTAGGAGGGAGTTGAACTCCCGACCTCGGCAGTGCAACTGCCTCAGAACAGCTTATCTGAACCGTATTGGGACTAGGCCTCCCCGCCAGTTACTTGCTCCACGCGTTACGAGCGCTAGCCCATCAGTCCAGCTCAACCTCCTCGACTGACGCTACTTCCGGCGGTTCTGGCAAGGACGGCCCGCTCAGCAGGGCTTCCGCCGGCTCGCCATCTTCAGGCGAAGGGAGTTCAACCGCTGGCAGTTCCGGCGCCTCGCCCTCTTCAGGCGAAGGGGACTCAACCAACGGCAGTTCCGGTGCCTCTTCCTCTTCAGGCGAAGGGAGCTCAACCGACGGCGGTCCCGGCGCCTCGTCCTCTTCGGGCAGGATGGGTCCAGCCGGCAACACGTCCGGTGGCGCCGGCGGCGGCGCGGGCTGGGTCCCATTGTACCGCTGGCTGCCAAAGCGAGTCAGCACCACCGCACCCAGTCCAAACGCACCGCCCACAAGCCACACGAGCCAACCGATGCACGGTGCGGCGCCCAGCAGTGTGATGAGGAAAACGCCGATGCCAGCCTCCCACACAGGGGCAACGTTGTTGGCCTTGAGCGCTGCCAGCAGTCGACGTCCCACCAACCAACCCAGGGCAATCCAGCCGAAGAGCCATGCCACCGCCGTAGCCAATGCAAGTAACGGGCTCAGGCAGATGGTGATGATGAGCAGCACCACCAGACCGGCCACCACAAGCAGCGTCAGAAGCCCCACACCGAAGCTCGCGGCCGGGCTCCGCCACACTGTGTCCGCCACCAGGCCAGTCGGTTTGGGCCACAGAGACACGACCAGGAGAGCCAGTAGAGCCAACACCAATGCTGTGCCCAGAGTCTTCAGTCCCCGCAAGAACAAGCCCAGAACCGGGTTGGCGCCGCTCTGCCATGGCAACCACACCGTTGGCGGACGAACCGCTCGCACGCGGGGTATGAACCCAAAGGAGAACCCCTGGCTAGTCTTTCCTCTGACGGTCGCCCCTTCAGCCTGGCTTATGTTGCCCCCGAGTGTGATGACATCGCCATCCACCACCGCTGTGCCGTCCAGGCCGGCATTGCCACCGAAGATCACCACGTCGCCATTGATCTCACCTGCTGCGGTGACGCTACCTCCCATGACCAGCAGATCACCGTCCACCAGGCTATCCGGTTCCAGCGTGACATCGCCGCCGAAGACCGCCAGGTCACCATCGAGCCTTTCGCCTTCCTCCAGCACGAAGTCCCCACCGAACACCACCTTGCCACTATCATCGCCGCCATTGCCGCCATTGCCGGCAAGGGCATTAGTCGTTGGCGCCAACAGGGCCACAAGCACCAACATCACGATCCACAGTCTACGCTTCATCTTCATTACCTCCTGTGATTGAATCTGCCCAAGCAACCTCAGGCATAGAGAACTACATCACGAGCATCAAGGCCGGGGCTCGCTGTGGGCGTCGCCGCACTAACCGAACCCACTCCGCTGTCATCACCAACACCACACAAGCATAACCCACCAACCACGGCAACACCGAAGGGCTGACCATGCTTCCCAGGCCCAGCCGCACGGCCTTGACCAACAGGCCAGCAGCGGCCAGAAGGTGCGATAGCACTTGTGCACCGTGAATAGCCACCGACGGATCGCTGACAGTCCACAGCAGAGCTGCTGCGACCAAGGCCAAGAGCACCATGCCCCACACGGAAAGCGAACCGCCCAGCAACAACGCACCGCCTAGCAGCCGCCGCTGGCGTCGCCCGCGACGGTTCACACGCTCCAGCACACGAGCACTGAAACCAGGCGAAGGCGAGAGCACAGGGTCCGCAGCTAGCAACGCATCCACTTGTCGCCAGCGTGTCCACCTGGCCTGGCAGTCAGGGCAGGTGCGCAGGTGTGCTTCGAATGCCCCCTGCTCCTCAGGAGAGAGCATCCCATCCAGCGCCAGTGACATCATAAGGGTCATCTCTGCGTGATCAACCATTTCGCTCTCCGCCTACACGGCCCCAAGTCCTGGCGTCAGCGTTTGGCGTTCACTGTTGTGTGCCGAACTCTGAACCCAAAACTCCGAACCTGAACCCTTCGAACCTGGCACTCCCCCCAAGGACACCTCAGGGATCTGTCGTGCCTTCTGCCGCTCTGCCGCCTGCTGGGCCAGCTTGAGTCGGGCCCGATGCAAGCGAGTCTTGACCGCCGCCAGCGTGATGCCCAGCGTCGCTGCGATCTCCTCGTAGGAGAGGTCGTGCCAGTAACGGAGCACAATCGGAGCGCGGTAGGCTGGCTCCAGGCCATCCAACAGCCAGTGCACCTCTTCTCTCGCCTCGCTCCGCAAGGCTGCTTCTTCCGGAAGCCCAAGGTCGCTTTGCAGCGACCCTGGCGGCAAGGGCGCCTCCAGCGAAAGCCAGGTGAAGCGTCGCCGCCGCAGCCGATCAATGCAGTAGTGCGAGGTGATGGACAGCACCCAGGTAGAGAACTTCCGCTCCGGCCGATAAGTATGCAGCTTGGCATAGGCCCGCAAGAAGGCCTCCTGCGCAGCATCTTCCGCTTCCAACGCATTGCCCAACATGCGGTGTGCCAAGTTGTACACCGGAACCTGGTATGCTTCCACAAGGCGACCGAAGGCGCCCCGATCCCCAGCCAGTGCTTGTACGACCCAGGCCTGTTCCTCGCTCACATCCTCTCTCCGCTACTTGCCAGCCAGCACGTCTAGCACCGACTCTCATCATAATACCATACGATGCAAGCTCACGAAAGTTTCAACTCCGTATCTTGACTTTTTCTCCCAATCGCGGTATCCTATGTACGACGAACTGAGACAATCACTCAGACCGCGCCACCCAGGGAGACCCGGCCATGCCCAAAAACCAACACCACTACGTCGCCATCGAGGGAGCCATCGGCGTGGGCAAGACCACGCTGGCCCGCATGCTCAAAGAACCGCTGGAAGCAGAGCTGCTGCTGGAAGTTTTTGAGGAGAACCCCTTCCTCGGCGATTTCTACATCGATCCCAAGCGCTACGCTTTCCAGACACAGGTCTTCTTCCTGCTCAGCCGCTACCGCCAACAGCACCAGGTAATTCGCCAGACGTTACGCCAGCACACCCTGGTCAGCGACTACATGTTCGACAAGGACTGGCTTTTCGCCCACCTGAACCTCAGCGGCGCCGAACTGACAATGTACGAGCGGGTGCAGACCATCCTCAGCGAGCAGATCCCCACACCAGACCTGGTCGTCTTCTTGCGTGCAGACACTGATGTGCTCATGCAACGCATCAGCTTCCGCGATCGGGCCTACGAGCGCACCATGTCCAGGGACTATATTGACGGCTTGCGGCTCGCCTACGAACAGTTCCTTGCACAGTACACCGCTGCGCCGGTGCTGACCATTGACACCAACACCCTGGACATCGTGCAAGATCTTCGGGCCAGAGGACGACTCATCGGACAGGTTCGGGAAACCCTGAGCCGAGGTATGTTCCAACAGCCACTGCCTGATCTGGAGCCTTCTGCACGAGCGAAAGAGGCCCCCAGCTTGCCAAGCCGCCGCCGGCTTAGTGACTTCCAGCGTTGGCATCACACGCTGGACAGGCACAAGGGATTCCTGACAGACATCTACTTCAACTACATCTGTTTGATGGAGGAGATCGGCGAGCTTGGAGCAGAGTTGAAGGCGGTATGGGGGGCGCAGGAGCTGCTCTACGAGAAGCTAGGTAACCAGCAGGAGGCACGTGATCGGGCACTGCAGGAACATCTGCCCCACTTGCAGGAGGAATTGGCGGACTGCCTGGCATACCTGCTCAAGCTGGCGAATTACTCCGGCGTGGATCTGGAGGGCAGCTATGTAGCGAAGATGAACGCCAATCGTGAGCGGACGTGGTAGGGCAATAGGAGGATACAGTCAATGGGCAAGCGCTTCATCGCCGTCGCCGGCAACATCGGTGTCGGCAAATCCACCCTCAGCCGGATGTTGAGCGAATACCTATGTTGGCACCCATTCTACGAAGCGGTGGATGACAACCCATACCTGGCTGATTTCTACCAGGACATGCGCACGTGGAGCTTCCACTCCCAAATCTTCTTCCTCTCCCGGCGGCTACGCCACCACCGCCAGATTGTGGATTATCCCAGCACGGTCATCCAGGATCGCACCGTGTACGAGGACGCTGAGATCTTTGCCCGGAACCTACACGAGCAGAACCTCATGTCCAAGCGGGATTACGCCAGCTACCGCGAGATGTATGAGGCGATCAAGGCCTTCTTGCCGCCGCCAGACCTGATCATCTATCTACAAGCCAGCATGTCCACGCTGGGCGAGCGCATCCGTCTGCGAGGGCGTGACTACGAACAGAAGATAGACCCCGCGTATCTGGAGCAACTGAACACCCTATACGAAGAATGGATCGAGGGCTTTTCGCTCTGCCCCGTGTTGACCGTCCCCTCCGACGAGTTGGATTTCGTGCGCAACAGGACACACCTGGAACTCATCGCCACCAAGGTGCTAGAGAAGCTGCAAGGAAAGGAAGTCGTCACGGTCACCTAGCTCCTTCCTCAGCCGCCGGCAACCAAGTGCAAGACCTTGACCTCGTCTGCGTCCGCGACCGGGAATGTTGGATACGCCTCCCTGGGGACAATCTGTCCGTTGACAGAGACCACGACCAGCGGATAGGTGAAGCCACACGCCTTCAGCACACCCTCAACAGTCATCCCCTCCAGCCACCCGACGTCGAACCGATCATTGACCCGGATCATCCCTCCGACTCCGCAGCCAGCAGCCCCAGCACCCACCACAACAGAAATGACGGCTTGGACCCCAGGGCCAATGTGTCAGCCATGCCGTAGACGTGGAACCCCAGTAACCCTGCCAGCACGCCTACCGCCAGCCAACGCCCTCCGCCTCCTCTGCGTAGTTCCTGCCAACCCACCCATGCGGCCACTAGCAACAGGGCCAGATAGCCTACCAGCCCTGGCAATCCCAGATCCACCGCGACCTGCAAGAACACGTTGTGCGCATGGGCGATGTCCTTCTCAGGACTGACCAAGAAGAGCGGATACATCAGAGGCGTCATCTGCCGAAAAGTGCCGAGTCCCCGGCCGGTGAAGGGAAAATCATAGATGGTGTAGAGAGCCCGTGACCATATCTCCACCCGCCCCTTGAAGGAAATGGCGCCCACGGCGGTTTCCACAGACCCCTCGGCTGTGCCGTACAGAAGCTGGCCGATCCGATCAGGTCCCAGGTACAGCAACACCGTCGCTACCGCCACTATCGCCAGGAGCGGCAAGGCTAAGCCAACCACCCGCTGCCAGCGCCGCTGGCCTCCCAGACCCCACAAGGTACAGAATGCCAGCACGCCGGCCGCTCCTCCGATCCAACCTCCACGCGACTGGGTGAGAAAGAGCGTAATGCCCCAGACAACCACCCCGGCCAGTCCCAAGAGCGACAGCAGCCAACGATGCCCAAGGCATTTGCCCCCCAAGAGAGCCGCCAGGGCCACTGGCAGGAGCAAAACCAACATCCCTGCCAATTGGTTGGGGCTGATCCCTCCCGCTGGCGTGCCTGGCAGGCGCATCACATGCTGCGGCAATCGATCCAGCCAGGCCTGCAACACCGGAACCTTGGCAGGCCATTGAAGGTCGAGCATTCCCAGCGCCCACACCCCCATCCCCGCCAGGATCACTCCTCCCAGGGCAAGTGCTACGCCCCGTGTCCCCCGCGCCTGCGCCACCGCCCGGAACACTGCCAACCCCAGGACAAGCCCTGTAGCCTTGGCCACAGTCAGAGCCGGCAGCGTGGTAGTCAGAGTGCCAACTCCCACCATGACGGTAAAGAGCAATAAGGCTCCGTTGAAGGGCGTCACCGGCCAGGGCTGCCGCCTAATCAGTGCAATGAGCCAGAACATGCACAACAGCCCCAGCACCAGGAGAGTGGCCCGCGGTTTCGCGGTGGGAAGGAGGAGAAAGGGCGCCGACAGTGCCAGCAAGCCCCATTCCACTGCCAACCACATCCTCTGCCGGGGAGACTGGTTCATCAGTTCAGTCCTCACGTTCATCTTCTTGCTCCCGCCGCGCCTGGTTTTCGCCAGAGGACGCCCAGGGCCAGGGATAATAGTCGCGGCTGCGCGAAAGGCAGACTCCAGAAAGCTCTGACCATCTCATCCCGATTGCGAGTCTCCAGGACGTCTTTCATCCTGCGGTTCAGGGAGTGCAGCAGAGTGTCATAGTCAGTATCAGTGAAGCGATCCAGGATGCTGCGCATCAGAAGCTGCAGGTCCAGTTCGCGCTTGAGCTCTCGCAGCTCCTGCCGGTAGCTGTTTCGGCCCAGTACCGCATCGACCGCGGCCCGGGCTCCCCGCAAACCTGCCACCACCCCGCCCGCAGTGGTCATCTTCACCTGACCTGCGGCGTCTCCCACGAGCAGGACGCGGCTGCCCCCGACTTCGGCCCAGGGGCGGGATGAGAAGCGATGCACTGCCACCGGCGCTGCCTGGTACTCCAGAGGCTCAAAGCCCTGGGCACCGAGAAAGCGCACCAGCCGCTCCTCTGCCTCTGCCGCTTCCTCGCCGATCAACCCCACGGCAGCCCGCTCCTTCGATTCCGGAATCAGCCAGTAGAAGAACCGAGTGTCGCCTCGCTCGAACCACACTCGCACCGTGTGGGGGTCTGCATTCGGGGGAAGGGCTACGAGTGCCTGCGAGAGAGCTACCGAGTCTCGCTGCTTCGGAGCGGCTGCCTGGGCCACCTGGCTACGCACGCCATCAGCCCCAATCACCAAATCAGCCGGTTCCTCTCGTTGGTAGTCGCTCGTAGCGTCCACAAATTGCAGCCGCAGTTCCCCGTGACCGCCGGCGGCAGCGCTATCGAAGCCAACGAAGCGCTGGCCGGACACGATTTCCACTCCTGCTCTCTGCGCCCGCTCGGCCAGCAGCCGTACTAGGGTCTCCCGCTCGATGATGAGATCGGGCTTCCGCAGCCTGATCCGTGCTGAAGCGCCACGAGAGATCAGCTCGATGCGATGCACCTGGTTGACTATCGCCTCCGTGGGCACAAAACCCAGCACCTGAGAGAGGCGACTGGTGACAATGAGCGTTCTCGGCAGGGCATTGAATGACCCATTTGCCTCGTAGACACGAACCGACAGACCCTTTTGGGCCAACAAGGCCGCGGCAAACAGCCCCGCGGTTGACGCTCCAACTACGGCGATACTCTTCCGATGTGTGGAAGGCGACAGGTGAGACGTACTCTGTGTCATGAATGCACCCTCTGGATCGTTCATCGGGCTTTGGCCCAGGTCACTGGCTGAGTTCCGGCAAGATAGCGCCAGAAGCCCGCCAACGCCGCAGCGTTGGCGAAGCAGAAGTAGAACACCGAGTGCAGCGGCCCGCCACGTATTCCAAGCCGTGTGAGCCCGTATCCAAGCAGCGCAGCCGCATAGAAGGCCGTCTGCACCAGGAATAGGAACCGGTAGAGTGGCTGCCCCACTAGCAGCAGATTAAGGCCATAGATCACCGGCAGCAAGAACGGCGTGACCGCCCAACGTAGGACGCGATGTGAGCAGTATTGCCACGCCACCAATCCATGTGCGGGATTTAGCAGGCTGCGCAATCGCACCATGGCCTGGAAACCACCCGCCGCGATGCGAGTTCGCCGCCGCCAATCGCCCGCCAGCGAGGGAGAGGCATCTTCCATGGCCACGGCTTCTGACTCGTACACCACCCGCCAGCCCGCTTCCACCAACCGCAGCGAGAGCACGAAGTCCTCTATCACCGAGTCTTCCTCCGTTGGCCGGAACAGCTCTCGCCGCACAGCAAAGAACTCCCCCGCGGCTCCCATGACGGAAGTCAGTGCGCTGTCACACCGTTTGAGATAGGATTCGTAGCGCCAATAGAGCCCTTCTCCGCCACCCTGCACCTGCTTCTCACCAGATACGCCCCCAACCGCAGGGTCAGCGAAGCTACGCACTAGCGCACGCAAGGCTCCAGGTTCGATCATCGTGTTCGCATCGGAGAAGACGAGGATCTCGCCGCTGACTAGCGGGACTACGCGATTGATGGCAGCCGCCTTGCCCTGCCGCTGCGGTTGATGGTACAGTCGTACGCCCCGCTCGGCATAGGAAGACACAACGTCAACCGTCCCATCGTCGGAGCCATCGGTGATCACGACGACTTCCAGGAGATCCGCGGGGTAGTCCAAACCCAGGCTGTTCTCTATCTTGCGTGCAATGACAGAGGCCTCGTTATAGGCAGGAATGATCAGCGTCGTTGGCGGCGTGCTCTCTGCCCGCTGAACGGGGCGCTCCACAGCTCGGGCCAGCAGACCAATCAGCAGCGGGTAGCCCAGGAAAGTGTACACCATGACGCCGACTGCCAGCCAGAAGATCACCTGAAGCAAGGTCAACAAGTCACGACTCCACCGCATTGGAGCGGCGCCACAGCGACACGCCCAGTTGCCAGGCCAAAGCCGCCCCAAGCGCCATTGGCATCACTACCGAGATCACATGCAAGACGAGCGCGTAGGAAAGCGCCCTGGCATCACCAATGCCAAAGACGACCAGGGCCTGGATGCACAGGTAGTGATACACCCCTATGCGCCCAGGCGATGAAGGCACCGCAACACCAAGTTGAAGAACGGCCAGGAGGAAGAGCGCAGGCAGCACAGACAGTCCCTCGCCGATGGCCCCCAGCAAGATGCAATTCACAGAGGTGTAGGTGATCCAGATTACCACCGAGCAGGCCAGTGCGGCCAGCAACGCTGGACGCCCAAGAACATCAAGGCTGTGCAAAGCCTGGTGGGCTCCGGTCAGAATGCGCTGGACCATCGGGTGGCGCCAGCGAGTCTGTAGCGCCTCCAACACACGAGCGAACCACCTCCGCGCGATCACCAGAGCTGCTACAACCACCAGGGCTCCAGCGGCGGTGATCACCAAGGCCTCGGCCGACCCTCGCCACCAAGATGGCAGTGTCACGTAGGACAGTAGCAGCACAACCACCGCGGCCAGCATCAGCAAATCGAGGGCAATCTCCACCATCAGTGTGCCCAGCACGTAGGTGGTCCTTCCCTGTCCCGCCAACGTCGCCCGCACCAGATCACCCAATCGCGGCGCCGGCGACAGGACGTTCACGGCCTGCCCAATGAGCATCGCCCTGACCAGTTCCCCGAAAGGAGGAGCAGGATAGGTGCGAAACATCAGCCGCCAACGGAACGCACGAAGGGGCACACTGGCCAGGTTGAGCAACATCGCCGCCAGCACCCACCGGTAGTCCATCTCCTTGAGAGCTGTTCCTACGTCCGCCCAATCTACCGTGTACGCCAGCCATACCATACAGACCAGACCAAGCAGGATGCCCAACCAGAAGCGCCAGTTCTTGCGCAAAGTGACTGCCGGACTCACCATATCCTCCACGTTCTACCATCCCAGAACAGAAGCGGGCGACAGCATTGCCCCAGACGCAACACTCCCGCCCTCAGCACTCGTACCATTTCCTTCTCTATCTCTATCGTCCCCTCAGAGCGAAGCTGTCCACAACCGTCTTGAGGAGAATCACCAAATCGAGCCAAAGGGACTGATGCTTGATGTAGTACAAGTCGTACTGCAGTTTGATGACAGCGGCCTCTCTTGAACTACCATAGCCTTGGTTGACCAAGGCCCAACCGGCCATGCCAGGTCTGGCAGCATGACGCACGCGGAAGAAGGGAATATCTTGGGCCAGTTCCTCCACGAACTCGGGGCGCTCAGGCCGGGGGCCAACAACGCTCATCTCACCCTTCAGGATGTTGAGGAACTGGGGGAATTCGTCCACGTGGGTCTTCCGTAGGAACCGACCAACGCGGGTCACCCGCTGGTCATCCTTCCGTGCCCATATAGCCTCGCCCTTCTCCGCGTCGGGTACCATGGAGCGGAACTTATAGGCCTGGAAACGACGACCGCCCTTGCCCACCCGCTCTTGCGTGTAGAAGATGGGCCCAGGGCTGTCCAGGTAGATGGCAGCAGCAATCACCGGAGTGGCCATGCCCAGCAACAGAAGGCCCAGCGACGCCAGAACGACGTCCACGAGACGCTTGAGCACCGGCCACATGGTGCCGGTGCCGGGGTGGTGGACGGGCATGGCGACATACCAATTGCCGCCCACATGATCTACGGGCACCCGGCCGGTCAGTTGCTCGTAGAGCACCGGCATGGCGATGATCTCCACCCCCAGTTCGAGGCAATCCATGAGGATCTGCAACAGCTCGCCGTTGACCTCGTGCGTGATAGCCAGGACGAGCGTTGTCACACGCTGCTCGGCAATCAAGCTCTTCAGCGCGTGACGATCCCCAATGACGTGCGAAGACGCCAGGGTACCAATGGTGTGGGACCCAAGGGCATCTCCTGCTTCACCCCCACCCGCTTCCACTCTCCCCTCACCCTCACCTCCCTCTCCGGCATCCACCGCCGCCCCCTGTTTCACTGGATCATCATCCACGAAGCCAACAAGCCAATACATGCCACCACCGTGCTCTGTGAGGACCTGGGCGATAGTTCGCCCAGCCCAACCGGCACCAACAATGAGCACTCGGCGGTGAAAGAGAGGCTGGAACAGGGACAGCACATAGAGCCCCCGTCCGGCCATAAGGAAGGCAGTGGACAGAAACGGAAGAGCAAGGATGGAGAGAAAGCGACTTGGCAGGGCTGGCATCAGCGCAGGATTCAACAGGTAGTAGATGACACCGGTGAGCAACCCCGCCCTGGTCACTGCTGGCGCCGCGGAGGAGAATCGACTGGACACGCGCAGGTCATAGGCATCGAAAGCATGCGCTATGGGAAGCCAAAGGACGTTCAGCAGCAGAAACCGGAAGGGGTGTCGACTGAGCAGTTGCCAGACCGGGCCTTGGTCAGATCGCAGTGCCAATATCAAGAGCAAGGCGCCATTCACCGCTAGCAGGTCAAGCCCGGTTAGAAGCAGTCGCCGCTCGGAGAAAGGCAATGGAAGATGAAACAGCGAAGGTGGACGGCGCAGAACAGATAGCGGCGAATTGAACCACGCCTTGGCGCGGCCATCAGTTCCCGTACCGTTCTGATCGCCTTCCCCAGGATGTGCTACCATGCTACGACATCTGCTCCAGAACAATGCCTACGATCCGCTCCGCCGCATGCCCATCGCCATACGGGCTGACAGCGTGCGCCATGCGTCGGTACT
>CAZPMV010000035.1:0-1806 GCA_964587335.1 uncultured Anaerolineales bacterium | reverse complement strand
CAGAGCCTCGGCGGCGGTCCGAGTGGGGGCAAAGTGGTAAGTCGCCAGCACACCGATGAGATGGCGGTTGATCTCTTCGGGAAAGGGACTGTAGCGATTGCGAGTGCGCAGACCCGCTTCGACATGCCCCACAGGGATCTTATGGTAGAAGCCGGCCAGGGCTGCTACCATGGCCGTGGTCGTATCTCCCTGTACCAGGACCAGATGGGGTTGGGTTTGTTCCAGCACCCTCGTCAGGCCAGTCATCGCCCGAGAAGTGAGCGTTGCCGGGCTCTGGTTGTCCTTCATGAGATCCAAGTCGATGTCTGGCCTGATGACAAAAAGCCTCAGCACCTGATCGAGCATCTCTCGGTGCTGGGCAGTCACACAGACCAATGACTCGATCCGGTCGGAGTGTCTCTGCAACTCCCTGACAACCGGGGCCATCTTGATAGCCTCGGGGCGGGTACCGAAGACGGAGAGAACCCTGAGCATCCGGCCTACTTCTCCACAACGATCTCGCGCACAGCCGAAGAGATGCCGGGTGCAAAGCGGGCCGAGGCATCTATGCGCTTCCAGTTGTCACGAAACCACTTGACAGTACTGGCCAACCCCTCTTCGAACGGAGTGGCCGGCTCGTAGCCGATGAGGACACGTGCCTTGTCAATGGACGCCAACAAGCGGCTCTTGGTATCCCATTTGCGACGCTGGGCGAAGCGCACGCCGGCTGCATTACCACTGGCGCCATTGATCATGTGCGCCAGGTCTATGATGCGGGTCTCTTCCCCCGAGGCCAGATTGAACTCCTGGCCAATGGCACTGTCGAGGGTCCCCGCTCGCAAGAGACCATCCACGATGTCACCGACATAAGTGAAGTCACGGGTCTCCTCACCGCTGCCGGTGATCGGCAGTGGCAGTCCCTTCATAGCCCAGTAGATGAAGTTGGGGATCACGTTTCGGTACTGGCCTGGCACCTCGCCCGGGCCGTAGGAGTTGAAGAAACGGGGCTTGACCACCTGCAGGTCATAGTGGTTGTGGAAGAAATTACAGTAGAGCTCGCCCAGCATCTTGGTGATCTGATAGGGCGTGCTCAAGTGCAGGGACATGAACTCCTCGCGCAAGGGCAAGGGGGCGTCGCTGCCGTAGATGGAGCAGCCAGACGAAGCATAGACGAAACGCTCGACGCCGGTGAAGACGGAGTACTCCAACAAGCGCAGCGTGCCCATGCCGTTCACCATCAGATCTTGTTCGGGATGATCCACCGAGTTCTGATTGGCAAAGAAAGCCGCCAGGTGGAAGACAATCCGAGGGCGCTCGAAGAACACGCGCTTTAGTTTGACCTCGTCCAGGATATCGCCCTCCACGAAGAGAACGCCCGGCAGCGAGGGGACATTCCAGCGTTCCGCTGAGGAGAGATCGTCAAGAACCAAGACACGGGCCCCCAGTTCGGCCAGATATCGGGTCAGATTGCTGCCGATAGCCCCCGCCCCCCCGGTCACCAGAACAGCTTTGCCTTGATATGCTCCCTGATAATCAGCCCAGATAGACTCTCCCATTCCCCCTCCTCTTGCAGGCTCGCCCGACGCTCAGCCGCATTGTACCACAACTGCCGAGGGTTTGCCAATCCAGGATGATCGAAATCGCCGCAACATTGAGAAACGCGAAGCCGGCCTTCACCGGTTGGGTTCTCGTGGCGAAGGCCGACGGATCGGTTGGATATGTTGACGTCTTCCCAGATGCGGTGGGTTTCAATCGCCAGGAGTAGGAAGCACGCTCAGTAACCTCAACTTCCGTTCTCTACTGCTCCCCTGGAATCTCCAGCTCGAA
>CAZPMV010000034.1:4025-17201 GCA_964587335.1 uncultured Anaerolineales bacterium | reverse complement strand
ACTGGTTGGCGCAGGGAATTGCCTATCGGGGCTGGGTGCTGGCCGAGCAGGGGCAGAGAGAGGAAGGTATTGCGCAAATGCGTCAGGGTCTGGCCGCCTGGCGGGTTGCGGGGGCAGAGCTGGGGCGGCCGTACTATCTGGCCCTGCTGGCCCGGGCGCATGGAGAGGAAGGAGAGGCCGAAGCGGGGCTTGCGGTGCTGGCTGAAGCTCTGGCTACGGTCAAAGAGACCGGAGAATGCAACTACGAGGCAGAGCTGTATCGACTCAAAGGAGAATTGCTGCTGATGGTGGGCGCAGCCGAGGCTGAGATTGTGGCCTGTTTCCGCCATGCTATCGAGGTTGCCTGCCAACAGGATGCGAAGTCGTGGGAACTGCGGGCGACGATGAGCTTGTGTCGCTTGTGGCAGAAGCAAGGCAAGGGGGAAGAAGCGCGACAGATACTGGCGGAGATCTACGGCTGGTTCAGCGAGGGGTTTGACACCCCAGACCTCAAAGAGGCCAAGGCGCTGCTGGATGAGTTGTCGCAAGCCAGGCGTGCGCTTCCGGTCAGTGAGCCAACGTCCAACTTCGAGACCGCAGCACTCTGATGGCAGAACAACGATTGAGGAAGCAGGCTGGCGCTCGGTAGGAACGGTTGGCGGTTGTCCTTGGACTTGTGGGCGGCTTGGCTGGGCACGAGACCTCATGCTGCTGACCATTTCTGAAGAGGTTGCATTTGCACTGGTGTGGGTCCCTCGCTATAATGGGTGCAGAGGGCGAATAGCTCAGTTGGTTAGAGCGCTTCCCTTACAAGGAAGAGGTCACAGGTTCGAGTCCTGTTTCGCCCACCTTTCTGTTTCATCTTCCGTTTCATTGGCATCAGCGCGAAAGCCCCCAGCCGTTGGGGGCTCGCTTCTATAGCGGTTCGATAGCCATGATGTGCTCTCGCTGGACTGGCAAGTCCAGCAGGAAGGCGGCGGACGTGACTTGCGTTGACACCGTCGTGAGCTTTCGTGATCCACGAGGCTCGATAGGTGAGGCTGATATGCAAGACGAACTGCGCAGACTGCCCAGCGTGGATCGGTTGCTCCGGCAGCCAGGCATGCTCGAGGCTTTGACTGCCTACGGGCGCTCCTTGGCTGTCAATGCGCTTCGGGAGGCGCTGGACGGGGCAAGAGAGGCCATCCGAGCAGGCCAGCCCTGCCCATCGTTGGAACTGCTGGTCGCCGAAGCCGGCGAGCGCTTGGGGCGCATCGCCTGCTCCACGCTGCGGCCGGCCATCAATGCCACGGGCGTCATCATTCACACCAACCTGGGCCGGGCGCCGCTGAGCGAGGCGGCCCGCCGGGCGATGATGGAAGTGGGCATCGGCTACAGCAACCTGGAATACGATCTGGCGGCCGGCGGGCGGGGCTCCCGTTACCGTCACGCCGAGGATTTGCTCTGCCGCCTGACAGGGGCTGAGGCGGCGCTGGTGGTCAACAACAACGCCGGCGCAGTGCTCTTGACACTGACCGCGCTGGCCAAGGGACGGGGTGTGATCATCTCCCGCGGTCAGCTCATTGAAATCGGTGGTGGGTTCCGCATCCCTGAGGTGATGGCCCAGAGCGGCGCTCGACTGGTGGAGGTGGGCGCCGCCAATCGCACCTACGTGCGGGATTTCGAAGCTGCCATCAGACCGGCGACGGCGCTACTGCTCGTGGCGCACCGTTCCAATTTCCAGGTCACTGGCTTCACCGCGGAGGTGGCGCTGGAGGAGTTGGTGACCTTGGGCCGAAAGCACAGCCTGCCCGTGGTGAATGACCTGGGGAGCGGCACGCTGTTGGATACCACCGCCTTTGGTCTGGTGGCTGAACCCACCGTGCAGCAGAGCGTGGAGGCTGGTGCTTCGCTTACGACCTTCAGCGGCGACAAGCTGCTGGGCGGACCGCAGGGAGGCATCGTCGTCGGCCGCAAAGCGCTGGTGGAGCGGATCCGGCGACACCCGTTGACGCGGGCGTTGCGGGTGGACAAGACCACGCTGGCCGGCTTGCAGGCAACGTTGCTGCACTACCTGCGCGGGGAGGCCGTGGACAAGGTGCCTGTCTGGCGGATGATCGCCATGCCGCTGGACACCATCCGCACCCGCGCCGAGGTCTGGGCAGCCCAACTGCGTGCCGCGGGTATCCCGGCTACAGCGCGCCAGGGGGTTTCTACCGTGGGCGGTGGCTCACTGCCGGGGCAGACCTTGCCCACAACTGTCGTTGCTCTGGAGTTGGCGTCCCCCGGTGGACTGGCGGAACGGCTGCGAGCGCAAGAGCCGCCGGTCATCGCCCGCATCGAAGGAGGTCGTTTGCTGCTCGATCCTCGCACCGTGTTGCCGGAGGGGTATGCTGCACTGGTGGCCGCAGTACGACAGGCCTGGCAGGCAATGTGATGAATTCTCAGTTTTCTACTGCGGATCTCCGATCTCCGATCTCCCTCATGGGCCGAGTGATACGGGCTGGACAAGCAGAGGGGGAAGCGTTGGTGTCGCCGCAGCCTATCAGTTTCCTGGGCGGGGTGGACCCGGAGACGGGAGTTGTGATCGAGCAACGGCATCCGTTGGAGGGGCAGTGCATTGCCGGACGCGTCTTGGTCTTTCCGGGTGGCAAGGGGAGCACCGTGGGCTCGTACACGATCCTGCGGCTGGCGCACAATGGGTGCGCGCCGGTGGCGATGATCAGTGTCGAGAGCGAGGCTATCGTAGCTGTGGGGGCCATCCTGGCCGATATTCCGATGGTGGACAGAGTGGACATAACGCGTATCCGCACCGGTGATTGGGTGACGGTTGATGGCGAGTGGCTAGAGGTCCGGCGTGAGCAGGCATGAACAGAGGGAGCTGGTCTTTCTGAAGTTAGGCGGGTCACTGATCACGGATAAGACGCTGGAGGAGGTGGCACGGCCATCGGTGATCCGTCGACTGGCCGTTGAGGTCGCGGGAGCTCTGGCTGCTAGCCCGGGGCTGCGTCTGGTGCTGGGGCATGGCAGCGGCTCCTTCGGACACGTGGTGGGGAAGCGCTACGGCACACGCCATGGCGTGCGCGACGCAGTTGGCTGGCGCGGTTTTGCCGAGACGGCGGCGGCCGCGCAGCGGCTCAACCGCCAGGTCAGCGATGCCTTCTGGCAGGCCGGCGTGCCGGTGTGGAGCGTCCAGCCTTCCGCCACTGCCCGTTGCCGTGATGGGGAACTGATGGCCCTGGATGACCGTCCTATCAGTGAGGCTCTGGAACATGGCCTCGTGCCGTTGGTCTACGGCGACGTTGCTCTGGACGAGGTGCGCGGTGGCACGATCATCTCCACCGAGGAGATATTCGCCTGGCTGGCCCGACGCCTGAGGCCTGATCGGATCTTGCTGGCAGGCGCTGTGCCGGGCGTGATGCGCGCCGACTCGTGCCGGCCGGACGGAGGGCAGGTGATCGCCGAGATCACGCCACAGCGGATGGCGAAGTTGGGGCCTGTCCTGGGGGGCTCGCATGGCACGGACGTGACTGGGGGGATGCTGGGAAAAGTGCAGGAGATGTGCGCTTTGGTGGAAGAGTTGCCGGGGCTGGAAGTGCGTCTGATCACCGGCGAAGTGGAGGGGCTGCTGGCCCAGGTGTTGTGCAATGCGGCCTCGGAGTCAGGCACGGTCATTCGGGCGGATTGGGCTCCATAAGCGCGGTTAGCGCAAGCTGGATACTTGCCATATCTTCCCCAAAGGGCTATAATGGGTGCGATTCAGGGATTGGTATGCTGTTGAAAGCAAGTAGGTAGGTACTGGAAAGGGGTTTGTTTGAGATGACTACGGTTGTTGGCGCCATCGGCGCTTTCATCCTGCTTGGCATCATGTTGCTCATCCACGAAGCAGGACACTTCGTGGCAGCCAAGCGCAACGGTATCGTTGTCGAGGAGTTTGGCTTCGGCTACCCTCCGCGCCTTGCGACTCTGTTTCGTCGTGGGGGTACGGAGTACACCCTCAATGCCATCCCCTTCGGCGGTTTTGTGCGCATGAAGGGAGAAGATGATCCAGAGGGGCCGGGGAGCTTCGTCAATGCTTCCAAGCGAAAGCGGGTCACTGTGCTGCTGGCTGGAGCAGGGATGAATCTGCTTCTTGCCGTGGGCATGTTCACTGCGGCCTTTGTGGTGGGATATCCGGTGCTCCAACAGGGAGCCGGCGTGACGAGGGTGTTTGAGCACACTGCGGCCGCCGAGGCTGGACTGCAAGCCAACGATATCATCTTGCAGATTGATGACCATGTCTTGCGCGATTGGATGGATCTAGCGCCGTATGTGCAGGGCCGCCCCAATGAGTTGCTCGAACTGGTGGTTCGCCGTGAGGGAGAGCTTCTCTTCTTCAAGGCCAGACCTCATTCGGTGGACGGACAGGGCCGCCTGGGGATAGAGTTCAAGCCGGCGGTTAGCCTGCGGCGCTTTCCTCTGCATCAGGCGTTAGTGCAAGGAGTGAAGGTCACAGGTCAGTTCCTGTGGCTCACCCTGTCTTTGCCAGTCATGCTGCTGCGCGGTAGCGTGTCGCTGGAAGCGGCGCGGCCCGTGGGCCCTGTGGGCATCTACCAATTGGCCAGCAGCGCGGCACAGTATGTTCTGGCCAGCGGCAAGTGGTTTGCCATCTTGGAGCTAGGGGGCATGCTGAACGCGGCCGTAGCGCTGACGAATCTGCTGCCGGTGCCAGGGCTTGACGGTGGACGCTTGCTCTTCGTCATTGCCGAAGCCATACGAGGGAAGAGGGTGGCCCCGGAGCGCGAAGGTGCCATTCACTTCATCGGCATGATGGTTCTCGTTCTCCTGGCGGTGTTCATCACCGTTCAGGATGTCGTGCTGGGAGTCCCGGTACCAGATTGGTCTCAGCTTGGCTTGTGAGGTCGGCAGTGGTACGTCGGGAAGCGGCTGGACTGAACGTGCAGCCCAATGTGTCGGCTTGCCAGTGCGCTAGTTGGTGAAGTTCATGGAATGCAAGCGATGTGGGGCCGAGTTTGAAGGTGGCCTGTTGATATGCCCAGAGTGTGGGGCTCGTCAACTGCGACGCCCAAAGCAGGTACGATGCCGTCATTGCGGCAAGAAGACCTCGTCTCAACTCACCATATGTCCGTCGTGTGGGCGAGAGCTGAAACCTGCGCGGCTGCGGGGCGCAGGCTGGGTGCTCGTGGCTCTGATGTTGGTGCCGGTTATGGCGCTGCTTTTCAGTGGACGACTCCGTCTCGATCTGAGTGGTTGGCGGCAGAGCACGGCTGACCGGCTGCGCGCCGCTGCTTCGTGGATGGCGGAAGCTCCAGCCGCTATGCTACCTACGGTCATCCTGCCGCCCACAGCGACGCCCACGCCATCTCCTTTGCCCACTTCAACGCCAACCCTCACTCCTGAGGCTACGGACACTCCCTCACCAGCGCCGACACCTACGGCCTCGCCCAGCCCCGAGCCAACCCTGGTCCTTGGCACGTACAAGGTGCGGAGCGGAGATACGCCTGCCAGCATCGCCTTTCGCTTTGGCGTCACCGCCGAAGAACTGATGACGGCCAACAACATCGTCAACCCCAGCGCCCTGCAGGTGGGACAGGAACTCATCATCCCCATACTGCCGACAGCGACACCTACTGCGAGTCCCACTGCATCTCCCACGGCCATGCCTCAACCCAGCGTTGCGACAACGGAGACGCCGGAGGCTGCGTTGCCGACTGCCACCTTCACCCCTACTGCTATGCTCACTCCCATGCCCACGACTGTGGCCGTCGCGGCAGGGGCAGAGGGCGCCTACACGGTTCAGTCTGGCGACACGCTCAGTGGCATCGCCGGCCGATTTGGCATCACCACGCAGGCGCTGATGGCGGCCAATGGCATCACTGATTCCACAAGGCTGCTGCGGGTGGGCCAGGAGCTGGTGATCCCAGCACAGGGGGCTACGCCACTGCCTCTGCCAACTCCAACGCTGGCTCCACCGACGCCCACGCCGTCTCCGACAACCACGCCCACCGCAGCGATGAGACACGCAGCACCTGAGCTAAAGAACCCGGGAGATGGCACACCGTATTCGGGGGGCGTCGAAACGCACATCGAGTTGGAGTGGGACAGTGTGGGTACGCTGGCGGCAGATGAGGAGTACGTCGTCCATGTGGGCATCGTTGACGCCGACGGGGAGACGGAGTGGCTTCAAGAAGGGCCCCTCAATGAGCAACCCCTGAAGGGTCTGAGTTGGTCAATGCCTGACTGGATGCACGGCCAGGCGTCGCAGGAATCTGGCCGAACCTATCGTTGGTTCGTGCAGGTGGAGTGGATGATCAGGGATGAAGCGGGGAATGTCGTCAGCCACCAACCTATCAGCCCGCAGAGCGAGCGTCGCAGCTTCAGTTGGCAGTGAGCGAGGACGGAGACCGTGATAGCGGAGCTTGATCGTATTCTGCAGCATCTGGCCGATGAGAGTCAGCCGCTGAAGCTGTCGACACTGTACACCCTCTCCGGCCTGGGTCGAGAGCAGTTGCTTTCTGTGCAGGTCGTATTCGATCGGCTGTCGTATGAGCGCCGGCGGGGAATGCTGCGTGCGTTGGTGGAGCTCACGGAGACGGCCATTGAGGTCGATTTCGCTGTCCTGTTCCGTGCTTGTCTGGATGACGAGGATGCCGATGTACGCTTGTTGGCCATCGAAGGTCTGTGGGAAAGCGAGGATGTCTGGCTTGTGGGAGAGTTGGTACGCTTGCTGAAGAGCGATCCGCACCCCGCCGTGCGTGCTGCTGCTGCGGCATCATTGGGGCGCTTTGTGCTCCTGGGAGAGCTAGGGGACATTGAGGCTGCCGTGGCGGCCAGTGCAGAGCAAGCATTGCTGGAGGCATACTTCACCTCCGAAGAACCGCTGGAGGTGCGGCGGCGAGCATTGGAGGCAGTGGCCTATTCCGGTGAGGAGGGCGTGGGAGATCTCATTGAGGAGGCGTACTACCAGGGTGCGGAGGAGATGCGTGTTGGCGCCATTTTCGCCATGGGGCGGAGCGCCGACCAGCGGTGGTGCTCTATCGTCATAGAAGAACTGGAGAGCCCGTCGCAGGCCGTGCGGTACGAGGCAGCACTTGCCTGTGGTGAACTGGAGCTCCGAGATGCGGTCGCTCTGCTGTCCCATCTCATTGACGATGCCGATAGCGAAGTGACGAATGCCGCTGTTGATGCGCTGGGAAAGATTGGGGGAGCAGAGGCACGGCAGATACTGCAGTTGTGCGGCCGTAGCGAGGACGAGGCCCTGCGGGCAGCGGCAGAGGAAGCGCTGGAGCAGGCCTTGTGGCTTTCCGACGGCGAGCTAGAGGTCCTCCAGGCAAGAATTGGATACGGATCAACAGGGATTCGACGGACATCCACAGATACATCCTGAGAAATCCGCGAGAATCCGTCCAATCCGCGGGAATCCGTGTCCTACCTGAGTGATCATTGTCGCTGGGGCAGGCCATAAGCGCAGGCATAAGGAGAGATGAAAGGGAGATGATTGTGGGCGAGAACACCAACACGCTGTTCTTCGATGTGGAGACGCAACGGTTGGCTGACGAGGTGGGCGGCTGGCGCTACATCTCCAAGCTGGGCCTGGCAGCGGCAGTGACCTATAGCACCGACGATGGTCTGTTCCGCCACTACACTGAGGACCAGGTTGCCGACCTCGTCAGCGAGCTTCAGTCTGCTGACCTGGTGGTAGGCTTCAACATCTTGCGTTTTGACTACGAGGTGCTGCGTCCCTACACCACAGTGGACCTCCTCCGGCTGCCCACGGTCGACATGCTTGCGGACATCCACCGGCAACTTGGATTTCGCGTCAGCCTGGATTCGCTGGCGGTGGCCACGTTGGGAACGAAGAAGTCGGCCGATGGCCTTGCGGCTGTGCGCTGGTACAAGCAAGGCCGGCTGGACGAGGTGCTGGCCTACTGCCAACAGGATGTGGCGGTCACCCGTGATCTGTATGAGTTTGGGCGTGCACACAAGTACCTTCAGTATCGTGACAAGTACCGGGGGGTGCGGCGGGTGGCGGTCAACTGGTGATTTGAGCCAGAGGACGTTCGATGGCTGAAGGGTTCGAACCGGCCTATGTGGCTCTGCTTCGCTCGGGGGAACTGAAGCGGCGGGTCGCCGAGGCCTACGAGCGTCTGCGGGAATGTGACCTCTGCGCCAGAGAGTGTGGCGTCAACCGGCGGGAGGGTGAGGTGGGCGTCTGCCGCACGGGGGAGCGGGCTGTCGTGTGTAGCCACCATGCCCATTTCGGCGAGGAGAATCCGCTGGTCGGCGCCCATGGCTCGGGGACGATCTTCTTCAGTCTCTGCAACCTGAATTGTCAGTACTGTCAGAACTACGACATCAGCCAGGTGGGGACAGGGCGGGAGGTGGAGCCCGAAGCTCTGGCGGCCATGATGCTGCAACTGCAGGCCGAAAGTTGTCATAACGTCAACTTCGTTTCGCCCAGTCACGTCGTAGCGCAGATCTTGGCGGGCGTGCTCATCGCCGCTGCAGCCGGGCTGCGGCTTCCACTGGTCTACAACACCGGCGGCTACGATTCGATGGCCGCTTTGCGGCTGCTGGATGGCGTTTTCGACATGTACATGCCGGACATGAAGTATGCCGACGAAGTCGTGGGCCGTAGGTACTCGAAGGTGAAGGACTATCCGACGGTCAACCGGGCGGCTGTGAAGGAGATGCACCGTCAGGTGGGGGATCTGGTACTGGATGGTCGGGGTGTTGCCCTGCGGGGGCTGTTGGTGCGTCATCTGGTGCTGCCCAACGGCCTGGCAGGGACGACCGAGATTGCCCGTTTCCTGGCAGAGGAGGTGTCGAGGGACACCTATATCAACGTCATGGACCAGTATCATCCGTGCTATCGGGCCAACGAGTATCCGGCGCTGGATCGGCGCATCACGCAGGCTGAGTACGAAGAGGCCGTGGCGGCGGTGCGGGCAGTCGGCCTGTGGCGGTTGGACAAACGGCGGCCATGGCTTCCGTGGCTGACGCGCTGATGCCAGAGCTGGGGTTGGTTGGATGTCAGACGAGCAGGCAAGTTCAAGGTGCTGGAGTACTGGACGGCTGAGAGCTGTGGTACTGGGGCGAGTACAGGGCGTTGGCTTTCGCTACTTCACGCAGCGGGAAGCCGCTGCACTGGGGCTCGGTGGGTACGTTCGCAATCAGTGGGATGGTACAGTGGAGGTGGTCGCTGAAGGCCCTCGCGAAGCCCTTGAGCGGCTGTTGGCTCGCCTGCGCGTGGGGCCGCGGTCGGCCTATGTCCAAGAGGTGAGCGTAGAGTGGCAGGCAGCCACTGGCGAGTCTCGTTTCTTCAACGTGCGCTTCTGAGGCCGGTTGTTTGGCCGTTTGGCGAGGCGTCCTTGTTGCATCGAAATATGGCAATCAGCCACAAGAATCAGTGTTCATCCGTGGGAATCCGCGTCCTATCTGCATTCGGTTCTCCCAGAAGCTAGGCGGTTGGCGAGGTCTCCTTGTTGCATCGAAATCCAGAGCGCATTGCCTGGACTATCCTGGTTATCGCGTTCATCATCTTCATCTTCCTAGCGGTGGCCGTACCTCTGAGCATTCGCTGGTACATCTTCTATGCCACCGTGCCGCTCTCGGCTCACCTCAGCCCTATCGAGGGCACGCCACTGATGTGGGAGCGGGCGGAGGAAAAGGCCCTTGGGGTGACGGGGCAGCGGGAGATTGGCGAACAGGTTCGAGTCAGAAGCGAGGATGCCTCCAGCGCCGCGGTCACCATAGGGCAGGGGGAGCAGAGTGAGACTGTCCTGGCCACTGTGCACCTCTACAAATACGGCGAGCTGGCACTGCGGCAGGTTCGAGAACCTCGCTTTGGTCTGAGTCCCGAGCCGGTTCGCGTGGTGGTGGAGGTGCTCGAAGGGCGGGCTCGCATTTCCGTTGCTCAGCCGGCGGCGCGCCCTCTGGAATTTGTCGCGCAGACTCCTCACTGCCGGGCCGAGTTAGCTGCCGGCAGCTATTCCGTGCAAGTCAGTGAAGACGAAACAGAAGTGGCGGTTCGATATGGCGAAGCGCAGGTCACCGCGGCCGGCAAGCTGGTGACCGTGGGATTGGGCGAACGAACCGTGGTATCGTGGGGACAGGCGCCAGTCTCGCCCATGCTCGCAGCTCGAAACCTCATCGTCAACGGCAATTTCACCGAATCTCTCGCCCCTTCCTGGCAGACTGATATCTATCAGCAGACACCCGATGTGGCGGCGGGAACTGCTGAGATCGTGATCATTGCCGGCCGGCGGACCGTGTTCTTCTCTCGGCGTGGCGAGGAAGGGATTCACACGGAAACGGGCATCAGCCAGATCATTGACCAGGATGTCCAGGATTACGATTTCCTCAGTCTGCACCTCGACGTCCGGCTGATGTATCAGAGCTTGCCAGGAGGAGGCTATCTGAGCTCCGAGTTCCCGCTGATGGTGCGCCTGGACTACACCGATATCTACGGCAAGGAGCGGTTCTGGGTGCATGGCTTCTACTACCAGGACCCAGACCCAGAGCAGAACTGGTCGATCCTGGATGGGGAGAAGATTCCCTCCTTCGTTTGGTACCCCTACGAGTCTGGAAACCTGATACAGTCCCTGCAGGCCACGCGGCCTGCACACATCAATAGCATCCGCATCTACGCTTCCGGCCACAACTACGAAAGCATGGTGGCGGAGGTGGGACTGACAGCTCGATAGAGAGCGCCGCAGGCTGGGCTGCAGGATGCGAGAGGGATGTAGGTAGGCACGGGCAAGATGCAGACACCAACGTCTGAACGACAGCGCTTTCGCCATTGGCGTGTGGACGGCCCGCTGTTGGCCCTTGCGCTCGCGCTGTTTCTGGCTTTGAGTGGTCGTCAACTGGGATTGCCTGGCCTGCACTACGACGAAGCCAAGGAAGCGGGAAACAACGCGCTACAACTCCTGCGGGGCCTGCCTGTGACAGCATTTCGCGACGCTGGCCTCCCTCTGGGCTCTTCGCTGTTGCCGCTCATGGTGCAGGACTACATCGGCGCACTGAACGTCTACATGGCCATCCCCTTCCTGGCTCTGTTCGGCGTCAGCGTGCCGGCGTTACGGCTGTTGCCGTTGCTGACAGCGTCGGCGACGCTGGTGTTGCTGTACCTCTTGGCCAAGGAGGCCTTCGGTCGCCGCGCGGCGGCGATGGCCACCCTGCTGCTGGCGGTCAACCCCTCGTTTGTCTTCTGGAGCCGTCAGGGCATCTTCGTCACCAACGTGACGGCGACGCTGGCTGTGGGCAGCACGCTGACCGCTCTGCGGTGGTGGCGCCATCGCCGGCCTCGTGATCTCTACGTCACTGCCTTTCTGTGGGGCCTAGGGATCTATGCCAAGCTCCTCTTCGTGTGGATTGTCGGAGCGATGATTGGCGTCTGCGCCATCAGCCAAATGGGTCGGTGGATAGGCGACGCGTTGAGAGCGAGATCTGACCCTTCTTCTTCTTGTTCTTCTTCTTCCGGCCGCGCTTCTCCATCCCTCACCTCTCGCTCCTCGTCCCGCAGCGCTCGGCGTCTGGCCTTGGGTGTGCTTTGCTTTGTGTTTCCCCTGACTCCGCTGATCCTGTTCAACTTCCGCACAGGCGGCACGCTGATCTCTATCGTCGGCAATCTGGACTCCTCGTACTACGGAGTGCGCAACACCGCCTTTGGAGCCAATTTCCTGGAACGGGCGAAGCAACTGCTGACACTGTTGCGGGGCGACCATTTCTGGTACCTCGGCGACGGCATCGCCAACGGTGCAGCTCCCTGGCTGGCCATTGGGCTCATCGCTCTCCTGCTCCTGATCTCACTTCTGGGACTACGTCGTCGACCTCGTCCCTCGTTTCTCATCTCTCACCCCTTGGCCCTCTTGTCTCTTGCTTTCTGCTTCCTGTTCGTCGTTCAGAGTAGCTTTACCGTCTCCGACCTCTTCATTACTCATTATGCCATTCTGCTGCCGTTTGTTTTCTTGAGCGTTGGGGCGATCGCTGACGGTTTGCTGCGCTGGGGCGGACGAGCCTGCCCGCGCCTTGGCAGGCGGGCCTTGCTCGTACCTGTCTTGGTCGTCTTGATCTGGTGGGGGGCTGGCGACCTGTGGGTAACAGTGCAGTATCACAGGGCGCTGGCGGCCAGCGGCGGTCATGCGGCGCACTCCGATGCCATCTATGATCTAGCAGAGTACCTGGATGCCCACGACGTGCGCTCACCGCTGGTGCTTGACTGGGGAATGGAGGCGTCTCTGTATTTTCTCACCGCCGGTCGCGTGCAGCCAGCGGAGATCTTCGGCTACGAACAGCTCGATGCGCCCGATGCGGGTTTCGTAGAGCGATTGCGCTTCTTCCTTGACGATCCGTCGAACGTCTACCTGTTTCACGTGCCCGAGGAGACGGTGTTCCGTGGCCGACGCGAGGTTTTTGACCGGCTGGCGGCTGAGGCGGGCCTTGTTCCTCGCGTCGAGGCGGTGTTCTACGAGCGCAGCGGGCGCATGATCTTTGTGCTGACGCGGGTCGAACCGCTGTGAGGAATGGTAACGGTAATGAAGGCATCCTGTTGCTCCTTGGCGCAAGGTGTGCTCTACTCACGGCAGAGTGTGCAAACCCGGCAGGCAGGAGGCGAGACTACTAATGAGCCCATCCCGTTGCCACTTGACACAAGGTGTGCTATACTCACGGCAGCGTGTGCAAACCCGGCAGACAGGAGGCGAGTATGATGCGTATTCAGGATTTTCCCCGTCCCCAGGCAGACAACGGCCGCGGGCTACACTGGTCGGCTAGCCTGTATCACCCCACCGGATCAGAGTTGGACTTCTGGATTGACGAGCTGCGGGCGATGAACATCAAGTGGGTGAAGCTGCTGGACGATGGCGGCGGCAGCTCCCTGGAGTTGTGCCAGCGGTTGCGCGAAGCCGACATCATGCCCATTGTGCGCATGTGGCGAGACAGGCCCAATCCAGGTCACCTGGAAGGGCGGCAGGTGGATGCTGTCCGTCGCCTGATTCAGCATGGCGTGCGCTACTTCGAGACGAACAACGAGCCAGACTTGCCTGCCGAATGGCAGCATGGGTCCATGCCTGACAACTGGTTGGAGATCGTCCTTGACAACTTCATCTTGGACGCCAACCGCATCATTGACATGGGCGGCCTGCCCGCGCTGCCGGCTATGGGCCCAGGATCCAAGGAAAACCCTATCGGCGTGGTGGTTGGCAAGGGCCACGG
>CAZPMV010000034.1:0-3925 GCA_964587335.1 uncultured Anaerolineales bacterium | reverse complement strand
AGGTGTAGGAAAGGGAGTGATCGAGGGGACCATACGTACGGCAGCCGGCCGCGCTGTGGCTGCCCTGCCGCTGCGTTTGTCCTGCGACGGGACGGAGGTGCGCACCGGCGAGACCGGCGCAGAGGGTGCTTTCCGCTTCCAGGATCTTGTCGCCGGACGCTACAGTCTGGACGTAGTTGGTCATGGCCTGGTGCAAGAGGAAATCGAACTGGCTGAGGAGAATCCCCTCGCTCTGCATCTCTGGCTCGGTGCGGGTTCGTGCGGCATCATCAACGCGCTGGTGAGCGATACGGCCGGCGAAAAGCGCAGCGGTGTGACCGTCACTTTGCTGGGGACGCACGGGCTGGTGGGAAGCGAGGTCAGTGACAGTGCTGGACGGGTGCGCTTCACCAACCTGGGGGCGGGCATCTATCGTCTGCAAGCGGACGGGGTGACGGTCGGGGGTATCGTCCTTGATGGCTGGGGTGGACGGACGGAGCAGTTGATCATCCCGGCGCCGATCGGCTTCCATTATGCTGTGGCCGGCAAGCGATTGCTCTCGCCAGAGGAGACTGGCAATCGCCGCATCCTCTACGGCTTCGTTGTTAATGCTAGCGGCGAGCCGCTCGACGGCGTCGAGATTGCGATGAGCTGGCTTGACGCCGAGGCAGGGACGGAGTTCCCCAGGACGACGACGGGCAAAGACCCGTTCCAGCCCGATGGCTATTACGAGTTTCTGCACACGGCGGGGGAGTTCCAGCTTAAGGTCACAGAGGGCGACTGGGAAAGCGAGGTGGCTGACGGGCTACTCACGGTGAACGTGCCGGGCCGGGAGGGCGATACAATCACGTACGAGGTGAACTTCCGATTGCAGTCTCTGGGCGAGCCCCCAGCCGGTTGTACCGTCGAAGGGGTCGTGCCTGGTCTGCCGGCAGGGCGGCGGCTTATTCTGCAGCGAGGAGAGGAGAGCTGGATCACCACCGTGGACTCGGAGGCTCGCTTTGCCTTCCCTGAGCTGTTGCCTGGCTCGTATAGCCTGGAGATGGAGGGGTTGGGACGCATCGCTGAGAGCATTAGCTTGGCAGAGGGCGACTGCTTCCGCCTCGCTTTCCCGATGGAGGCGGTGCTGGAGGGGCAGGCCAAGGGAGGCCAACTCCCTTTGGTGGCTTGTCTTCACGCTGACCGCTGGGACTGGACGCAGCGAGCAGTGCTGGACGCGGATGGGCGCTTTCGCTTGTCACAGTTGCCGCCCGGCGGTTACCGTCTGGAGCTGTCGGGGCAAGAGTTGACGGATCTGTGGGTGACAGGGCCGGACACGTTGACGCTGTTCGTCATCGAGCTGGAGGGAGCGGTGGGCAGCAGCGTCCGCGGCTGTGTGGTGGATGCCGACGGCATGCCGTTGGCAGACGTGGTCGTGCAGTTGATGGTTGAAGGGACCAATGTTGCTGAGACTCGCACTGCTGTCGGCGGAGCGTTCGCCTTCAGCGGGCTGTCTGCGGGGACATACGAACTGCTCGTGGCTGGACAAGACGTCTCGTGTCTGGTGACCGTGGATGGCGTGAATGACGTCGAATTGGCAGACGTTCTCTTGCCTGCTGAGGAGACGGAGAAGGCCATTGCCTACTACCTGCTCTTCGGTCAGCCGTCGGCGGGGGGGACGCGCACGAATCTGCTCTTGGCGCAGGAGGTCCTGCGGCGCAGCGGAGCGACAGCGGGCTTCTCGGTTTCCGAGGCGGCCCAGGCGCAGCGGGTAATCATCGTTGGCGACGAGAGTGCGGTGAGTGTGGCGAACGAGGCCACCCTGCGAAAGGCGGGCTGCGAGGTGGCGCGGCTGGATGGCGATAGCTACGTTCTTGAGCAGTTGTTGGCCGAGCTGGCGCAGTTCTTGGCCTGAAACCTAGAGGAGACAACCTAATGAGCATCCAGGAAGGATTGCGGCAGCTAGTGGGGGGGCGGTTCGTTCTCTCCCGGGGGCGAGCGGCGACGGGGGGCTGGTGGGGACCAGAACCGCCGGGCAACGACGCTACAGCCTATGGCGTGGAGATTGAGGAGGCGGATGTCGAAGGCGGCCAACCATACTGGCGGGCAGTGCGCGTCCATCACCTCACGCCCGAGGAGAACGGCGGCAAGCACCACATCTTCCTGGATGTCCTGGATGAGGCAGGGGAGCGGTTGTTCGGTGCGCAACTGCGGGTCACCTGGGATGGACAAGAGCAGGTGATCATCGCCGAGGAACGGCTCAACGAGCCCGGGGCCAACTTCCCCACGTTTGGGGGCCAGAGGTGTGCGGTGGAAGTGCTGGGGTTGCCGGACCAGACGCTGCCCAGCGACCTCGTGCTGAACTTGCACGCGGACCATCTTGACGAACCGCCTGGTAATACTCGGTTTCACCATTCCTTCTCTGTGGTCTTCCAGCGAACGACGAATGAGGACTGGGAGCCGCGGGAGAGTGTGCTAGAGGGCACGGTGCGCAACGGGGCTGGGCGGACAGTCGTGCTTCTTCTGAACGGGGAACCGGTGGTGGGCCGGACCGTCGGCGAGGATGGTCGCTATAGCTTCAGCGGGCTATGGGCTGGCACCTACGTCGTGGCGGTGCTGGGGACCAGCGCCCGTTCGGCCCCGATCAGCCTGGACGGGCACAACGCGGCGACGGTAAACCTGGAGGCGCCTGCTGAGGGACCTGAGAAGTCGCTGGCGGAGTACGTTCTCTTCGGACCGCCCGATGCGCCGGGTACACAGACCAGCCTCTTGCTGGCGGTGGACTACTTGCTGGAAAAGCAAACGACGTTCGGTTTCCGGGCGGAGGAGGCACGGGTGGCGCACAGGGTGCTCATCATAGGGGACGCCGAGGCAGTGAGCGGTGAGGTGGAAGCAGAGCTGACGGCAGCGGGCTGCGAAGTGGAGCGCGTTGCCGGCGATAGCTGCACCGTGGAACGGCTCCTGGCGCAGCGAATAGGATGAGTGACGTCGCCCTCATCGTCCACCGCAGCAAGGCGTACAGGGGGTGAATCATGACTCGTACAGACTTCAAGCCCAGGCTACCCGGTTACATCGCCACCGGGCTGCTGATTCTGGTCACCAGCTTCTGGACCTTCTGGGGCGTGGCGGAGATGTGGCACGAGGGGTGGGGGATGCCCTTTCCCCACCCCTTGCGCTATCTGTTCCTTGGCGCGGCCTGCCTGGTCTTCACGCTGATTGCGCTGACCTGGCCCCGCCTTGGCGGCTGGTTGCTTCTTGTCTTCGGCGGGGCCTTCAGCGTCTGGTGGTCGAGTGTGGCTGCCGGGCGGGGCTGGCTGAACTGGCAGTGGGTTCTGGCCGCTCTGTTTCCTCTCGCCGGCTCGCTCGTCGTCGTCGGCGTGTTATTCCTACTGGAAGGTCGCTACCGCCGGCGGCTGCGGGCTGAAGGCTGGTCGCCGCCGGTAAATTGGCTGCGCCGCAACTTGCGCTACGTCCTGGGTGTGGGGATTCCACTACTAACGGTGGCAGTCACCTCGGCCTTCTTTGCCCCCTCCACCCTGAGCCGCGTGGACGACGGCGACCGCTCCGCACGGCTGATCGAAGGGCATGGTGTGGTGCTCGTCTGGGCACCCCAGGGGCCGGGCTGGAACTGGAAGCAGCCTTGGGGCGGCTATCCCTCCTGGGACATGATCGCCCTGTACGGTGTGCAGCCGGTAGGTTTTCAGGACAAGCCCGGCTACGAGGACCGGCACGCTACCATGATGGATATGGAAGCGACCGGCCTGTGCCGCTACCTCAGCGCCGATGGCACGACCTTGATGGCCGAGCCGCAGGATGTCTGGCGCTTTCCCACCGCCGAGGGAATCGTCCGTTCCCTCGTCGGTGGCGGCCAGAATGCCGGCTGCACCCTCCGGCGTGTCCAAGAGGAGAGCGAAGAGGGCGAATCCTGGTATGCCGACTGCATCCGGCGGGCCAACAAGGACACCCC
>CAZPMV010000033.1:9795-17357 GCA_964587335.1 uncultured Anaerolineales bacterium | reverse complement strand
ATACTGGTCATCATAGTCGGCCATCGTAGGGGCGACCGGCCGGTCGCCCCTACACCGTCAACGTTGCATTCAATTCCGCCAGCAATGCCACCCACTGGGAGCCAAGCGCCCGTAGTGCGCCGATGCGACCGCCCTTGTTGAAGAATTCGCCGCCGTCGAGATCCTCCGGAGCGATCTCCAGGCTGACGCCGATGTGCTCGGCGATCTCGTCCAGCCACCAGCGCTGCTCAGGCGTGAAGGTGCGGCCAACGGCCTCCTGGGCCACCAGCCAGTTCTGGTAGCGCTGCTGCACCTGCTCGGGGTAGGGCACCAACTCGTCGTCCAACTGCACGGCGTGGCGCACCAGGCTGACCAGATCGGTCAGCACCCGTGTGGCCCGCACGCCCCGCACCTTGTCCCGCTCCACCTGAGCATAGGCCCGCCACAGCTTCTCCGTGGTCCAGGCCGTGGGGGGCACCTCCATCCGCTCGGCCAGATCCTTGATCTGATCGAACGTGAGCCGCTGCTTGCCGTACGGCTGGCTGAGGATGATCTCCAGGGCAATGATCTCGTCCTTGTGCTCTTGGACGAACTGCCGAAACGACTGGATGGTGGCCATAGCCTGGGCTGTGGCCTTCTCGCTGTACCCGACATCCGTCACCTCGTCTATGCTCACCTCGTCGACGGTGATCTCGCTGCGCTCATGAATGGCGATCAGGGTCTGGCGCAGTTGGGGCGAGTCGAACAGCCTGGCCGCCTCCTCGGCCAAGCTCTCGGCGGCCTCGGTGATCTGTTCGGGCGTGGGGGCGACCGCAGGGGCAACGGTAGGGGCGACCGGCCGGTCGCCCGTACAGGCCGCCTCCAGATGTTTGTCGGGGTCCACGGCGTCCAGCAGCTTGTTGGTGATCTCCTGCAAGGTCAGGCCACCACTGGCGGCGGCGATGCTGGATTCGTCCCGCTCGGTGAGCTTGCGACGCAACCGAGCCAGCCGGCCCGCCAGGCTGGACAGGATGTCCTCGTCCCGGACGCCAATCTGCACTTGCTCCAGCAGCCTGGCGAAGGGCACGGTGCGCTTGCGCTCCAAGGACTCTGTGTCCATCTTGGAGTGTTCGACGATGCCCACGGCGTCCACGATGACGAAGTGATCCTTGCCCTGGGCATCGGGCGTCACGGCCAGCAGGTCGTTGTCGTCAATCACGCGCGTGCCCCGGCCCACCATCTGGTCGAACAGCACCCGGGATCTGACCAGGCGCATGAAGAGCAACACCTCCACCGGTTTGATGTCGGTGCCCGTGGAGATCATGTCCACGCTCACGACGATGCGGGGATTGTAGCTGTTGCGGAACTCGGCGATGAGGTCATCGGTGCTCACACCGGTCACGCGGTAGGTGATCTTCTTGCAGAAGTCGTTGCCTTTGCCAAACTCCTCCCGTATGATGCGCACGATGGTCTCGGCGTGGCTGTCATCTTTGGCGAAGACGATGGTCTTGGGCACGTGCTCGCGGCCAGGGAACAGGTCAGTGAACAGCCGGTCGCGGAACGTGCGGACGACGGTGCGAATCTGATCCTCCGCCGCCACCTCCCGGTCGAGCTGGCCGGGTTCATAAATCAGGTCCTCGTCCAACTGCTCCCAGCGCTCGGCCCGGGTCTTGCGGTCCCGCCTGCCCACCCAACTGCCCTCTCGCACAGTGCTACCCTTCTCGGTGATGCGGGTACGGATCTCGTAGACCACGCCATCCACGTTGACGCCGTCGGCCACGGCCCGCTGCCGCGGGTACTCCATCACCAGGTTGCGGTGGAAGAAACCGAGCGTCTGCTTGGCGGGCGTGGCCGTGAGCCCAATGAGGAAACCATCGAAGTACTCCAGCACCTGCCGCCACAGGGTGTAGATGGAGCGGTGACACTCATCCACAATGATGAAATCGAAGTACTCGGGAGGCAGGTAGGGATTGTAGGATACCTGCTTGGGTCGTTGCCGCTCCCGATCGGCCCCTGTCCGCCACATGGACTGCTCTTCCATCGCTGGATCGAACTCGGCCTCGCCCCGCAGCATGGAGTACAGCCGCTGAATGGTGGTGATGCACACTTTGCTCACGGGGTCAAGCACGTTGGAGCGCATGTGCTGCACGTTGTACAGCTCGGTGAACTTGCGCCCATCGTCCGGCGTGGTATAGCGGTTGAACTCGTTGAAAGCCTGCTTGCCCAGGTTCCGCCGGTCCACCAGGAAGAGCACCCGTTGGGCCTTGGCGAACTTGATGAGGCGATAGGTGAAGGTGACGGCGGTGAAGGTCTTGCCGCTGCCGGTGGCCATCTGGATCAGCGCCCGGGGCTTGTTGGCGGCGAAGGATGCCTCGATGTTGGTAATGGCCTCGATCTGCGCGGGCCACAACTGCAGGGGCGACCGGCCGGTCGCCCCTACCAGGGGAGGCAACTGCCTCAACCGAGCCCGCAGGGTCTGACCGTCCTTGGCCCAGCTTTGTAGGGTTTCGGGCCTATGGAAGGCAAAGACGCGGCGGCTGCGAGGATTGGGATCCAGCCCGTTGGTGAAGAAGGTCTCCACGCCGGTGCTCTCGTAGAGAAAGGGCAGCGGCGTGTGCCAGGCCAAGGGGACGCCCCCCAGGCCGATGGCGTACTTGGCCGACTGAGACTCGACGCCGCTCAGTGTCGTGCCCTCCGACTTGGCCTCCACAGCGCCAATGGCCCTGCGATCGACGAACAGCAGGTAGTCGGCGTAGACCGTAGGGGCAGGGTCGCCCTCGCCACGCAACGGGAACTCGCGCACGGCGACGCCGACGGCCGCGCCCAGGTTCATCTCGACGCGGTCCTGCACTTGCCAGCCCACATCTTCAAGCAGTGCATCAATCCGTTGCCGGGCCTTATCTTCGGGCTTCATCAATCTCCTGCCGCCACGCGTGCCAGACGTGAGAGTTGGTGAACCAATGGTTGACTTCACTGAAAAAGGTCATTCAGCCACAGAGACACAGAGTACACAGAGGAAGAACCAAGGTGGAACTCAAGACTGTTCAGTAGCAAACGCAAAAGGCATAGATTCCTTGAGAGATACCTTAAGACCTCCGTGCCTCTGTGGCAAGTCTGGCAGTTTCTTCGGTAGAGTCATGGTTCGACTTCTATGTTACCTCTCATTCTACCACACCGATGCCCGTTCGTCAAGAGCGTTTTGTCCTCGCGCCAAGCTACCGCTACCAGGTCATGGAGCGAATCCTGAACTCATGACCTGCTCGCTGGCCAGGGCTTGCTCTCGTCCTGCCATCCCAACGTAGCCAGATAGGCACACAGGAGCAAGAGTGTGGCCAAAACGAAGATAGGCTCGAAGCCTATCCTGTCGATGACAGCACCCGCAAGGATGGGCAGAAGGCTGACGAAGCCCAACACTGTATTCACCAGGCCGATGTAGCTGGCCCGCTCCGCATCCGGAGCCATGTCCAGCAGCAAGGCCATCAGCCCGATGCCGCGCCCGCTCTGTGCGCTGCCTGCGATCAGGAAGACGAGGGAGAAGACGTAAGCGGGCAGCAGTCCGGAGCGCTGCACGGTGAGACCGGCCAATCGCATGAGCCAGGGCAAAGCCGCCGCTGTCAACGGCTCCAGGACTGTGAGCAGAGCGGATGCCTTGACCAGGAAGGTGTTGCCTCGGCTGCGGCTTATCCTCTGCCACAGCGGATTGGAAAGGACGCGGCTCAGGGTCATGGCTGACATGTAGAAGCCCACCATAGATACTGGTGCGTCGAGTCTTTCCAGGGCGAGGATGGGATAGAAGGGCGCCGAGAGACGCGTCATACTCAGCAGGATACGCACCAGAACGTAGCGACGGAAGGCTGGGTCCCCTCTGATCAGGCCGGGGGCACGCGCCAACTGCTCTTTGAGCGAATGGTGCGGCAGCCCTGCTGGGCCCGCCTGTTCCCTCACCCGTGCGAAGACCAACAAGGCCACGATGAAACAGAGCGTGGACAAGCCGAAAAGGAGCGTGAAATCGGCAGGGAACGGCCAGCCACGATTCTCGTCCAACACATAGCGCACGAGAATGCCCGCCCCGAAGACGACCACACCGCCCCAGAAGTTGCGGGTGGCAAAGAAGGCTGCCCGCCGGGCTGGCGGAACGATCTTGGCAATGGCATCGGTCCGCGCCAGCGCCCCGATGCCTGCGATCAAGCGAGAGAGGCTGAACAGGACAAAGAAGATGAACAGCAACAGCCTGGGGTTAGAAAGGCCCAGACTGTACGTGAGGACGCCAAGCGTGGCATAGACGGCTACCCTCACGATATCCAGGGCCACGGCTATGGGAACCTTGCGTCGCTGGGGCTGAATCCAACCGGCGACCAAGAACTGGGGCAGGAACCATCCGCCGAAGCGAAGGGCGGAGAGGGAGCCCACCAGGGTGTTGGAGCCGCCCAGCACTCGGACGAAAACGGACAGCACCAGGCTGGGATGGGTGATGTTCATGGCCAATTGGGTGAACACACCGTTGGTCACACCCAGGCGGTAGTTTCGCCGCTCGGTGCTGCTAGTGGCGGCGTGCATGCGGGCATTCAGTTGCAAGAGCTTCCTCCAGCAGGGAGTGCAGCGGCCTCACTGCTCTAATTCGCTCATCTCTACCCATGCTATCAATGCTACTAATCCGAGCGCGAGGGTTTCGATGGTCTGGCGATTCTCGCTCTTCTCACGCCAGGCCTGTGGGACGGCTTCGATCCCCAAATAGGCCCCCGATATGGCGCAGGCCATGGCGCCGAGCGAGTCCCGATCGCCGCCGTGCAGGATGGCGCAGAAAAGACAGGCCTCGAAAAGCCAATTCGCCGATGGCATCGCCCAGCACGCTCCCCACCATGCCGCCCAGGAACTTGGATTGGAACTGCGATTCCAGGTCGATTCGGTTGGGCCTCTCATTGGCATTGCTGTATCCATGGTCGGAAACTCGGAAGATCCGGTATCGCTATTGGGATCTACTGAGACTCGCAAGCCAGTTCCGTGTCTCGCGTGGCGAGCGCAAGTGCACGACCGCCAGATGGGCATGTCCTGGCTGTTCCAAGAGAACGGGATACTCACGGCGCCGTCTGCGGTAGGTGCGGAGCGCCCAAAGCAAGATGGAATCGTCGCTGAAGAGCTGCTCCCACAACCGCTCGCGGTTGCCACTCCACAGTTCCTCGCGGGTGAAGATCCGTCGAAAGGTGCGCCACACCAGCCGCCCTATGATGATCGGCAGGGCGTAGTCCAGCCACACCACCGTGTCCGCCCGGCTCCAGATGATGTCGCGCACCTTGCTGTAGTTGCCGTCCACGGTCCAGGCATCGCCGCTCAGAGCTTGGGCAGTGCGCTGGCGCAAGACATCGACCGGGGCGGGCGTCCAGTTGGGGCCCCAGTTGAGCGCATCCAATTCCACATGGGGGTATCCGAACCGCTGCGCCAGGCGGCGCGCCAGCGTCGTCTTGCCCGATCCCGTTGTGCCCACGACGGCGATGCGGTGATGGCGGTCTGATGCGTATGGATGAGCGGGCAGATGATTACGACACATCAACCAGTGGCGATATGCGGGCGATGGATTCCTCCACGAACCGGTCATGTTCGATCGACATCTCGATGGCTTCTTCAGGGCAGACAGTGACGCAGCGGCCACAGCCTCTGCACTCGTCGCTGATGACAGCACTGCCGTCCACCAGGTGGATGGCGTCCACGAAGCACACACTCTGAGTGCACATTCCACAGCCAGTGCAGCGCCCGTTCACGGTTATGGTGACGCCGGGCATACGACTGATCTTGCGGCTGATCTGGGGAGCTAGGTGGGGCAGCGTTCCCCACAGACAGCAGCAGGGGCAGCAGTTGCAGATGGTCAGCAGTCTGTCGCCTGGGCCTACGCCCAGCCAGATGGTGTCCAGCTTGTTGCGGCCAATCAGGTGCACGAGGCCCGCCTCGCGGCAGCGGCGCACGTGTTGCAGCGCCTCCTCTTTGGTCACGCGGCGTCCCAGTTGCGGGTTGATCCCCAGCGCCGCCTCGCCGAGGAAGAGACAGCCCAGCTCGATGGGATAGTCTTCGCACCCCTCAGCCTGGCGGCAGAGGCAGGAGTTCATGATCCAGTGGACGTTGGCGCCTTCGATGAAGTGCTCCACCACCTGCGATGGCAGCACCATCTCCTCCGGCATGCTGATCGGCTGGTTGATGGGAATCACCTGATCCTGGGGCAGGTAGATCAGGTCATCGCTGTCAAAGAACAACCGATCAACGATACGGCCCAGGATGGGCACCTTGGTTGTCCTGGCCGCCAGAAAGCGGCCCGGGTAGGCTTTCCTGATGAGTTGCACGAACCATAGGGGACGGCTCATTGTCTCACGTGACCTTTCTGCTGTATTGTTAACTCTGCCGAAAAAGGCCAAAAGCCGTCAGCGGATTAAGCAGATGAAGCGGACGAATATGAAACAGAATCTGTTCAATCCGCTTAATCCGCTGACGATCTTGGGCCTTTCTCAGAGGAGTCATTGTTGCCATTCTACCACACTGCTGCCCAGGGGTCAAGCATTCTTGGTGAGCTGAAGCCGCTACTACGAACCTCAAATCCTCGCTTTGGGGTGAGAAGAGGCATCACTCTCGCCAACCCCACGCCCACTACGCCGCAGCGCCGAGCGCACGCGCTTCCACATCTGCCGCGCGCTCCGCACCTCGTTCGGAGCGATAGCGCGGGCGCTGTAGCGAGCCTCGACGAAGGCCTGCGTCAGTGCTTCCAGTTCCTCTTCGACGTCGGGCCAGCCTGCCTCCAGCGCCGGAGTATGCTCGTAGGGCGTTTGGTGAGGTTGCCGATGCACGCCTCGCTCCTCTGCCCGCCGTACGGTGAAGAGGTAGAAGAGCCGCACCCGTTCCTGTGGCGAAAGCTGCCGCCAGGGCAGGAAACCCCGGCCCGGACGACCAGCCCGCTGCTCCGGCCTTCGCCGCGCCCACCGCTCGGCTAATGTCTTTCTCACTCCCTGGGCAGCCTCCCGCACGCCGCGGCGCTGGCGGCGCCACCAAGCCCGCAGGCTCAGCCAGAACAGGCTCAGCCGCCCCCACTCCAGCCGTACGCCTCTTCCTCGCAGGAAGCACACCAGCGCGTAAATCACGATGATCGCCATCAGCAGCCAGAAGAACGCCCCGCCAAGCCATTCGGGGAGCTCCCTGGCCGTGTCAAGAGGCTGCTCGGGCAGTTGCGGTGGCTCAAACCGCATACGCTCTCCCGTCACTGCCTCACTGCCTAGACCCAGTGCCGATAGCAGCAAGCCAAGCAGTGTGGTGAGCAGCCACAGAATGTAGCCCACAACAGTGTACGCCAGATTGCTGATGAACAGAACGGCGATCTGCAGCCAGTAGCCCAGCCGCCAGGTGGACCCCAGGGGCATCAGCGCCGACAGCCCACCGACGATCAGCACCAGGAGCAGGGTGAAGAGCGGCCAGCGGCGCGTCACTGTCTGTTCGCCTTCGATCTTGTCTATCCGCCATATGGCGCGCAGCGCCGCCAGACGTCCCAGGCTCATCAGGAGCAATCCCGTCAGGAGGTAGACGACGAGAGCAGCGATCATCAGCGGTGAGAGATCCAGGTGGGCCAGCCC
>CAZPMV010000033.1:4392-9695 GCA_964587335.1 uncultured Anaerolineales bacterium | reverse complement strand
GGGCCAGCCCGAACAAACGCAGGCCAGCGCCAGGTTGGAGTTTCAGGCGCGAGGCGGCAGCGCAGAGCACGAGGAACACCCCGCCAAGCATCCATCGCCCGCTGAAACGAGCCAGGATGGCCGTGCGCGATGTGGTGTAGGAAGGTGGCACTCGCCAGTCGGGTTGATCGTATCCGGTAGGGGGATCGGCCAATTCGTCCGGCTGCAGGGCAAGTTGCTGAAAGATGCCACCGTTGCTGATTCCTTCCGCCCAGGCCACGGCCACCAGCACGCTCACGAGCACGAACTCGAGGTCGAAGAAGGAGATGGGCTCGCGCAGCCAGCGCCACAGATCGTATAGCTGAGGCCAGTTGCCGCGCAGCATCCAAAGGAGCAGCCGCACGATCACCAGCCACACCACCAACTCAGCCAACCGGAAACCAATGGTACGCCGCTGGCGACGGTCGGGATGCACCAGCCAGGTGGTCGTGTACACCCCTTCCAAGGCCACGAGGAAGAGCAGGGGCAGCAGATAGCCCGCCTGCCGCTGCGGCGCGACAGCCTGCCCGATAGCAACAGGCCCCGCCATCAGAGCCGTGACCAGGGTGGCGATCAGGAGAGGGCGGAACAAGCTGCGGTTCCAGACACTGTCGATCATTGTCGCCACCCGTCCACGTCTCGCCTGTGCGCCACCTGGAAGGCAGGGAAGCCCAGTTGTCGGGCGCGCTGGCGGATCAGCCCGAACTGTCCATGCGGTTCCACGACGACGAGCACGACGTTGAAGCCCTTGCGACGAAGCTGGTGCAGCGCTCGACAAGTCTCCTCGTCGCCAGTGGAGGTGATGGCAACGATAGTATCGCCCCAGGAAAGTGGCAGGCTGGCCCGTTGCGCCCAGACGCTGAAGGGCTGCGTGTCCTGCGCTTCCACCCGCGCCAGCACTTCCAGCACTCTCATGAGATGCAAACGCCCTGGCCGGGGCGGTAGCGGCAGCGGCGCGCCATTTCCATTTCCACCATCCTCATCACCCTCACCACTTCCATCACCTTCATCACCTCTACCATCTTCACTTTTGTTGCCATCCTCTGCCACCAGATCGCGCCCGTTGGTCATCAGCCCCACCGCCTGTCGCTGCTCCACCAGGTGGCTGGCAATCGAAGCGGCGACGACGATGGCCCATTCGGGCGCATCAATGCGCCACCGCCGGCCATATTCCTGGCGGTTCAGGTTGAGGAAGATGGCCGTCTGCAGCGAGATGGCCGGCTCGTACTTCTTGACCAGCAACGTCTCCTGGCGGGCGCTGGCCTTCCAATGGATGCGGCGCAGCGAATCGCCGGCGCGGTAGTCTCGCACGCCAGTCACCCGCGCCGGGTCTTCGAAGATGTGCTGCTGGCTCTTGATGGTGCCGAAGGGAGACTGCGAGGGAAACCCCAAACGCGTCAGGGGGATGATCTCAGGGTAGACGGTCAGATGATCGATAGCAGCCTCGCGTCGCTCAGCCTTGGCGAAACCGAAAACGTCACCGCTGGTCAGGTGTAGGGGGCCGATGGGGTAGTAGCCGCGGCGGCGGCAATCCAAATCATAGATAATGCTCGTGTGCTCCCGCGGGCGGAAGCTGGTCACGCGGCGCACGTAGCTGGGTGCATGCAGGGCGAGAGGCACCGTTTCGTGGATCCGGAGCCAGGGAATGGGCAGCAACGCACCGTTGCGCAGTTCCAACTCCACCGTCACTCGCTCTCCCAGGAAAGCGTGATCGGTGAAGCGGCGCTGCACTTCGATAGCGCGCAGCCCCCGCGCCGTCCACCAGCGGGAGACAACGTAGACGCCGAAGAGGACGTAGACGAGGTAGAAGATGAAGTCCAGCCGGAGGAGAACGGCGATTAGAAACAGGAAAAGGACCAAGAAGGGTATCTCGTTCACGGCTTGTCTGTCTGGGCCTCCCACATCCCCCTACAGTTCTCCAATCTCCAGCTTCACTTCATTCAAGATGCCCACAAGAATGCGCTCCGCCGTCCTGCCCCGCAAGGCGCTTTCGGGATGGACGATGCAGCGGTGGGCCAGGGTCAGCGGCACTAGCGCCTTCACGTCGTCGGGCAACACATAATCGCGGCCACGCAGCGCCGCCAGCGCCTGCGACGTCCTGTAAAGCGCCAGGCTGCCTCGCGGGCTGGCCCCCAGGATCAGATCCGGATGCTGCCGCGTGCTGTGCACCAGCCGCACGATGTAGTCGCGCACGGTGTCGTCCACGTGGACGTCCCACACCCGCTCCGCCAACCGCGGCAACTCGCTGCCATCTACCACCGGCTGGAGCGTCTCGATGGGGTGGCGGCGACGCAGGTGCAGCAGCATCTGGCTCTCGGACGCCTCGTCCAGATAACCCAAGCTGAGCTTGAGCAAGAAGCGATCGAGCTGCGCTTCGGGCAGCGGGAAAGTGCCCTCGTACTCGATGGGATTCTGCGTAGCCAAAACGAGGAAGGGGCGAGGCAGCAGGCGGGTGATGCCATCCACGGTAATCTGTCGCTCGCCCATGCACTCCAACAGCGCCGACTGCGTGCGAGGCGTGGTGCGGTTGATCTCATCAGTCAGCAGAATGTGAGCAAAAGCGGGGCCGGGGTGGAAGTCGAACTCCCGAGTCTTCTGATTGAAAACGCTGACGCCGGTGACGTCGTTGGGCAGAAGGTCCGGCGTGCACTGCAGCCGCTTGAAGGTCACCCCCAAAGAGATGGCCATGGCGCGGGCGAGCATCGTCTTCCCCACGCCGGGCACGTCCTCGATGAGCACGTGCCCCTCGGACAGCAGCGCCACCATCAGCAACTCGACGACCTGCCGCTTGCCGACGATCACTCGCTCCACGTTGTCCATGACTTGTCCGGCGAAAGTTTGGATCTCGTGCATGATCAGTTCCCTTTTCCGTTACTACTCAGCCTATGCTCCCAGCCCCCGTCCCGGGGCCGGCTTGTGCGGCAGATGGCTGCTCAAAACGAGACACTCTCGCCAGAGCCGCCCTCGAGGACGAAGGCTGAGAGCCCAAAACATCCAATTCCATGACAGGTTGAGTAGCTACCCTCTTGGTTGAGAGCGAGCCAGGCAGGGGAGTGCTCCTTGGTGTGGTGCGTGCGTTTGGAACACGAAAACCACGAAAGGTCGCGAAAGTCACGAAAGGGCTGTCGTAACTCTCGCGTTCCTCGGCGTCTGTCATCTTTCGGGCTTCAAGTGCATGTGCTGGGTTGATGGTACACAGTCAACGTAACTCATGATCGCAGTTCCACCTGGCTCCCTGCCTGTACCCTGACCGGCAATTGGCAGCGTGGTCGGCGGTCGGGAGATTGGGACATATGACCCAGACATAGACCACCTTGAACAAAGGTGGGGAGAGGGAATGCTCCCTGTTGTAGTGTGTGTGCGTTTGGGACACGAAAGGAGCGAATGGATACGAAGTCATGAACGCTCTTTCGTGTCTTTCGTGGCATTTCGTGGTCTTCGTGTTCCGAAACGCCCCCGTATCCCTCTCAAGAACCTTGCTCACGTCGCAAGTGACACGTATCGTTGAGACTGACCAGCGTGAAGTCTTCCCCATCCCATTCGAAGACGTTGAGCGCCGCCGTCTCCTGGCATAGCCGCCAGAAACGGGAGTTGTCCAAGCCCAGAACGGCGCAGAGCAACAACCGGTTGACGACGGTATGAGCGACGACGACAACGGTCTCGCCCGGGTGTCGGTAGATGATCTCCTGCAAGGCGGCGAAGGTGCGAGCCCGTACGATTGCCAGGCTCTCGCCACCGGGAATCTGCACGGTCTGCGGCGCATCGAGCCAGGCCCGATGGAGGGTCGGAGTGCACGCTGCTGCTGCGGCAGGCGTCAGTCCCTGCCACTGGCCGTAGTCAATGTCTATCAAGTCGGGCCAGGGCAGGATAGACAGCCCGCAGGCATCGCCGATGGATCGCGCTGTCTGCACGGCACGCTGCAGCGGACTGCAGTAGATCGCCGTGGGGGACCAGTTGGCGGTAATACGTTGCCCGGCGGCCATTGCCTGACGGCGGCCCGTCTCGTCCAGAGGCAAATCCTCCCGTCCCCGGAAGCGCTCCTCTCGATTCCAGGCCGTCTGGCCGTGTCGTACCAGGATGATGCGCGTCATGGTGTGTTCGCACTCAAAACCGGTCATTCCCTGCTTACGGACGGACGACGAATGACCAACGACGAACATCCGTCCTTCGTCGTCCATCATTCGTCGCACCGGACTCAACGCCAGCGGAAGCAGCGTATCTCGCTGGATGGGCTAACGGTGACAAGCTCTGGGTCTTCGCCCGCCTCTTCTGTCTTCTGGATCACGGTGACCTGCCAGCAAAGCTCGCGGCTGGTCCCGTCAGCGGTTGGTCGCCAGTCGGACGGGAGACGGAAGCTGGTGCCCTTGGTCCATGTGACAGGGAGAGGACTCTCGGATCGGTCGGGAAGCCAAACTCGTAGCACGTACCACTGCTCTTCTTCGAGGAGGCCCACGGCTGCCCAGCGCAGCAGGACCGGTTCCCCACCGCTGAACTCTGCCCCTTGCGCTGGACTGAGCAACTCCGGCGCTGGCCAAGGCGGGCCTGGCGTCGCAGTGAGCGTGGGTGGATACACAGGTGATGGCTCTGCTGTAGGCGTGCCCTGGGGAATCACCAGCGACTGCCCTGCTCGGATGAGCTCCTCAGGGTCAAGGCTGTTGGCCTTCAGGATCGCCTCCACGGTCACGCCGTACAGCCCGGCGATGGAGAGCAAGGAGTCACCTCTCTCCACCGTGTAGATCACTGCTCGTTGGTCGAGTGTGGGAGTGGGCGCCGGAGTGATCGGCAGGCCATCTGACCCCAGAATAGGGGTAGGAGTGGGGACACGCAAGAACTGACCGATATGGATAAGATCACCTTTTTGCAGACCGTTGGTTTCCAGCAGCGATTGCAGGGTCACGCCGTACATACCTGCAATGAAAAGCGGTGACTCCCCTGACTCCACCTCGTGTATGATGGGAGTGGGGGTCAGAGTGGGCGTGGGAGTGACCGTGGGTGTGGGGGTCAGCGTGGCAGTGGGCGTGACCGTGGGCGTGACTGTGGCAGTAGGAGTGGCTGTGGGCGTCAACGCCGCCCGCGCTGCCTCCTCCGCCCGGCACCACCAGACCGCCACGACAGCGGCGATGACCAGCAGAAGCAGGAGATCCGCCCAGGGCCGGTGGCGCCGGCGGCGCGGCTTTGAACTCAGGTCAGCTCCACATTGGAAGCAATCCTGTGCTCGCTTGGCCACGCGCGCCCCGCAGTGGGGGCAGGTTCGCTCCGGTCGCTGCCTCCTTGGAGGTGATTCA
>CAZPMV010000033.1:0-4292 GCA_964587335.1 uncultured Anaerolineales bacterium | reverse complement strand
GGAGGTGATTCACCCGACGTGCTCATGCGTGAGATTATAGCACCTCAGAGTGGAAAGCGGAAATCGGGCAGGAGGATCTGAAGTGCAGCGCCTCCGACGATGCGGCAAAGTCAGGGACTTTGCACTTCGTTTCCACGGTCCGGAACGAGGGCCTGCTGAGCATACGGTCCCTGACGGAAATCCTCCCAGAAGCCGCGTTGCTCGATCAGCCTGCTGGAGAAAATGGCCTGGCCCTGCGCCCCCACGGCACGCGCCAGTTCGATGCGCCGGGCGATGGGAGAGAAATCGTCGTAACCGGCATTGATGCCAGCGTAGATCGGCTGCCCTTCTGCCTGGGTCACGAAATCTCGCAGCAAGCTCTCGAAGCGATCTTCGTACAGCAGGAGAGTGCTGCCATAGAGCATGGGGCAGATGGCGTCTATCTGCCCAGCCTGCAGCCAGCCCAGCGAATCCTGGTAGTAGCCATCGTAGCCGTCGGCGGTCGTCCACCAAGGCCAGTGGTCGCGGTAGACGGGCCAGACGGCTGCGCTCAGTATCAATCCTTCCCTTACTGCGCAAGCCTGAGTGTGCATCTGCTCCACCAGTTCGCTGATGCGGGCGCGCTGCCAATCGCCCCAGGTCAGACCGGGGTTCAGTATCTGTTCTTGGGCAAAGAGGGCTGTACTGACCGGATCGTGGGAATAGGCTGGGCCTGCGTAGCGGACGTTGTCCAGATGCAGGCCATCCACCTCGTAGTGGCTGACGATGTCCTGAGCTACACACAGCACATGCTTCGGCACCGCCCAGTGTCCAGGGCTGGCCCAGAGGTAGCTGGGGTTCAAACCCATGGGGGTGCCGTCCTCGTGCCATTGAACCCACGTATCGCCGTACAAGCGGTTGAACTGGTGGAACATCGGCTCCGGCGAGGCCGGCGAAGGAGGTTCGGCGCCAACCCAGGAGGGGTAGACATTCATATAAGCATGCAACTCCAGGCCACGCTGGTGTGCCTCCTCCACCGCCAGCGCCAGCGGGTCCCAGCCAGGGTCCTGCCCCAATGTGCCGCTCAACCGTTGCGCCCAAGGCTCAAAGCGAGAGTCGTAGTAGGCATCGGCGTTGCCCCGTATCTGAAAGAATATGATATTGAAGTGAGCCGTCGCTGCCCGCTCCACGATCGTTGCCACGTCCTCCGGCGAGGAGTAATCCCAGCGGGTTACCCAGAGGGCGCGTGCCTCTTCCAAAGGTTGCGTCTCGTCTCCGTGAGCTACCAGAGGCAAGAAGACCTGGCTGCCAGTTGTGGGTTGCGAAGCGTTGCGCTCGCTTAGCGCAGGACCACCTCGGTCCAGCGCTCGATCCACAGGTCTCGATTGGCGTCGATCGCTGCCGCGCTCACCTGGGCTGGCTGCGGAGGCACCTCGGCCCACTGGAAAACCTCGGGCAAGGCCGCCTGCTCGTTGGCCGGGAAAACCCACATCTGCAGCGGGATGTCCTCCTGGAAGGTCTCGCTGAGAAAGAAGTCCACTAACTCCTCGGCCAAGTCGCGGTTCTTCGAGCCCTTGAGGATGCCCACGAACTCGATCTGGCGGAAGCAGGCCCCCTCGCCCAGCACGTTGCCCGTGGGCGGCTCGGTGTAAGCGCCCTCGCTGAAGAAGACCTCGGCTGCCGGGCTCGTGGCATAGCTGACAACGATGGGGCGCGTGCCGTCGCTGGCAGCGCTGAACTGTCCCCAATAGGCGTCCTCCCAGCCGTCGGTCACCAGCACATCGTTGGCCCGCAGATCCTTCCAGAAGTCCAGATAGGTGTAGTCCCCCGTCTCGCCGAAGTGTCCGACAGTCGCCATCAGGAAGGAGAGGCCGGGCGAGGAGGTCGCCGGGTTCTGTACGACCGTCAACCCCTCGTACTCCGGCCTGACCAGGTCTTCCAATGCGACTGGCGGAGCCAACTCTTTTCCCGCGAACCACGCCTTGTCGTAGTTCAGGCAGACATGGCCGAAGTCCACGGGCAGCAGCCGGTGCTGCGGGTCCAACTCCAGTTCGTCGGGAATGGTGGCCAGGGCGGGCGAATCGTACGGTTCGAAGATACCGGCCTCCAGCGCCCGGCTGAAGAAAGTGTTGTCCACGCCGAAAAAGAGATCGGCCAGCGGGTTCTCCTTGCTGAGGATAGCCTGGTTCAGTGCCGAGCCAGCATCACCCGCCTTGAGAAACTTGACCTCCACGTTCTGCTGTTCCTGGAACTGAGCGATGACCTCTTCGCTGGCGCTGAAGCTGTCGTGCGACATCAGTGTCAGCGTGCGCGGCCCGCTCGGCGTAGGGGTTGCTCCCACCGGCGCCGGCGGCGCGCAGCCTGCCAATAGAACCAACGCCAACAGACTGTGCAGAAAAAAGACCTTGCGCATGATACTACCTCCCTTCACCTGTTGCTTGTTACCTGTGACCTGTTGCCTCGTTGCCTCTTGTGTCTTGTCTACTGTGTACTGCCAATAGCACTCCCTCCTTCACCCGCACCTGTGCCACCGGCTGCGTGAGCCTGTTGCTGATCCCCAGCGTGGAGCCGAAGGCCAGCGTGCTCTCGTGCAGCGGCCACTCCAGCCCGCTGGTGGTGACGCCGGTGACCTGCGGCGCCAGGGCGATCAGGGAGACGGTATCTCCTACCTGGCCGTGGATCGTGCCCTGGCGGCGGACGACGAGCGCCTCTTCCTGGCCGTGCAGCAACCTGATGTCCACTTCGGCCCACTCGGGACGGCTGAGCAGCAGCACGTTGGCCAGTTCTTGATCCAATCGCCCACCGCGCGCCCCCAAGATGATAATCTCCGTCGCCCCGCCCTCGACGGCATGCTGCAGCGCCAGCTCCAGATCGGTCCAGTCTTTGCGCTCTGGGAAGGTGACGAACTGGCAACCGACAGCGAACAACCGCTGCTGTAGTTCACGGGGCAGGGAGTCCAGGTCGCCGACCACGGTATGTGGCAGCCAGCCCCAGCGCAGAGCCGTGACTGAGCCGCCATCCGCGGCGATGATCCAATCCTCCGCTTGCCGCCGGAAGGAGACGGGATAATCGAGCGTTGGGCCGTTGGCGATGACAATGGTGCGCATTACTTCTCCTCTACGGCAAAGAGGCCACCTGCCCTGGGCAAGGCAGATGGCCTCCTGATGAACTTGTCGTCATCTCCCTACGCCGGCATTACCCAGATCAGGTTCAAAGGGTCGGCGGCATAGCGTGCCGCCCTCTCAGCCGGGCTTTCCCAGCTCCCCTTGCGAGATTGGATCTCGTTTGTCCAACCAGTATAACACATCTGTCAGATTCTGTCAAATAACGCAATGGCTTCCCCGAAAAGGGGGCATTCAGCCATGGAGACACGGTCCAGATTGGCCTTTTCTGCGAGCCATGCTACAATGGCCTACGCTATTCATCCTTCGTCTTTCGTCCAACATCCGATTGTGGAGCACTTGAATGCGCATGCGCTGTCCGGCTGCGGCGAACAGCCGCTTTGTGTCCATCTGCCGTCGCTTCTTGCCCAGTCCTGAGATTCTGTTGCTGATTCTCCTGACGCTGCCTGCGGTGCTGCCGCTGACGTCGCCGGGTTACTTCTTCGACGCCCACGACGCTCAGCACAGCGTGTTCTTCCTCGTGGAGTTCGATCAGGCCATCCGCGATGGAGCCTGGTGGCCGCGCTGGACGCCCGACCAGGCGCTGGGTTTCGGCTATCCCCTCTGGGTACTCTACGGCCCGCTGCCCTACTATGTCGCCGAGTTCTTCCACTTGCTGGGCGCTGGCTTCACGACGGCAGTCAAGCTGACCTGGGCGCTGGCGACGTTCGTGGCCGCTGGCTCGATGTACGCGCTGGTGCGCCGCTGGTGGGGCCGCAGCGCGGGGCTGATCGCCGGGCTGATCTACGCCTACGCACCCTATCGCCTGCTCGACCTCTACGTGCGCGCCGCCTTTGCCGAGTACGTTGCCCTCTCCCTCCTCCCGCTGGCGCTACTGGCCTTCTGGAACCTGATCGAACGGGGCGGCCTGCGCCGCCTGGCGCTGGCGGCCCTGGCCTACGCCGCGGTCATTCTGGCCCATACCGTCACCGGCGTCACTTTCACACCACTGCTGGGTGCGTTCATCATCTTTTCTCTGCTTCACGTTTCACGTTTCAGGTTTCACGTTTCACGTTTGGGCCTCGCTAGCGCTGCCGTGCTGCTTGCATTGGGCCTGAGCGCCATCTTCCTGCTGCCCATGCTGGTGGAGCGACACTACGTCGTGCAAGAGCAACTGGTGCGTACCACCTACGCCTATCAGCAACACTTCGTCTACCTGCATCAGTTCCTGTC
>CAZPMV010000032.1:3904-17560 GCA_964587335.1 uncultured Anaerolineales bacterium | reverse complement strand
GGCACGGGATGGGCTGCCCGTGCCGCAGCCGCTGGGCAGCCGTTGCATCTACAGCTACAGCCTCAAAGTTCAGCAACGCGGCATCGAGCGGATGGAGCAGGTGTGCCCAGTCATTGGCTGCCACGGCTTGGGTCAGTGTGTCCAATGAGATGGCGTGGGCCAAGGTGAACTGGCCGCTGGCCAACCGCGTGAGCGCCGCTATGTGTGCGCCGCAGCCCAGTTGCTCGCCCATGTCGTGGGCCAGCGAGCGGATGTAGGTGCCTGGAGAGCAGAGAATCTCCAGCGTCAACTGCGGCGAAGTCCAATCCACGATGTCGAGGAACTCGATGGTGATCCGCCTCGGCTGCCGTTCCACCGTTTCGCCGCGCCGCGCTAATTTGTACAGCGGCTGTCCGCCGCGCTTCAGCGCCGAGTACATCGGCGGCACCTGCGCGATCTCCCCCACGAAGTGCGATAGCGCGGTTTCAATCTCCTGGAGCCGGATCTCCACTGCTCCAGCGTCCCTCGTCACCTGCCCTTCGGCGTCGTAGGTGTCGGTGCTGACGCCCATCTGCAGCGTGGCCCGGTAGCGCTTCTGACCGGCCATCAGGTACTCGGCTACCCGCGTCGCTTGGCCAACGCAGACGAGCAGCACGCCGGTGGCCAGGGGGTCAAGCGTGCCCGCGTGGCCGACGCGGCGCTGTCCCGTCAGGCCTCGCACCTTGGCCACCACGTCGTGGGACGTCCAGCCCTGTGGTTTGTCGATGTTCAGAATGCCCGAAGGCGGCCGCCCGCGTATCATTTGCCGGAACCTACTTCTGCGCCCGCTGTCTCGCCAGGGAGACGTCCAGCGCCGCCAGCACCCGCTTCCGTACCTCCTCCAGGGTGCCATTCAGCGTGCAGCCAGAAGCCTGTGGATGACCACCTCCGCCGAGCTGGAAAGCCAATTCGGACACATCAACGCCAGGTACGGATCGGAAGCTTGCTTCCACCTTGCCGCCAGGCTTCTCGGTGAAGACCACTGCCACGTCCGCTTCGTGGGCCGTGGCCAGGAAGCTGGTCAAACCGCCGGCAGAGTCGTTTGTCTCCATCCCTGCTCGCTCTCGCATGGCCTGGGTGATCTCTGCCCAGATGACCTGCTCACGCAGTTGCAGCGTGCTGAGCGCCTCCGCCCAGAGACGAATCACCGCCAGCGGACGGCGGTTCAGCACTTGCTCGCTGATCTGGTTCAGAGATGCCCCCGCTTCCATGAGCTGAGTGGCGATGCTCATCGTTCTGCTGGTCGTGGTGGACGTGCGGAAGCAGCGTGTGTCGGTCACGACGCCGGTGAGCAGGCAGAGCGCGATGTCCGGAGTCAGGGGCACGGCCATCTCTTCGATCAGATCGAAGACCATCTCTGCCGTGGAGGCAGCGCTGGTGTCCACCCAATTCACGGTGCCGAAGTGAACGTTGGTGGCGTGGTGGTCAATGTTGATCAAAGGCACTCTGGCGAATGCTCCTGGGCGGTAGACGGAACCCATGCGCTGGATGTCGCTGCTATCGAGACTGACGAGCAGGTGGAACTCGCCCTCCGGATCACTGGTGACAAGGTCCTGTCCCGGCAAGAAGTGGAACTGCTGTGGGACCGGGTCGGCACAGACCAGTACTGTCTGCTTGCCCAGAGTGCGCAGCGCATGGCCCAGCGCCAGCAGTGAGCCGATGCAATCTCCATCTGGGGTTATGTGGGCGATGGCCATTATGCGCCGCGCCCGGCGTATGAGTGGAAGAATGGTCTTGCGAACGGATATGTCCATGGTTATTCGAAACCTACCTGTCTAAGCAGTTCCTCGATGCGCTGTCCCTGGTTCACAGAGCTGTCCCAATGGAAACTCAGCTCGGGCACATAGCGGAGAGTTCCCCGCACTGCCAGCTCGCGCCGCATGTGGCCCGCAGCGTGCCTCAGTGCCTTCAGCACGCCCTCTATCTCCTTCTCCTCTTCAGCACCCAGGTGGCTGACGAAGACGTGGGCATGGCGCAAATCGGAACTGACCTCTACGTCAGTTACGCTGACCAACGCCAGGCGCGGATCGCTCAACTCCAGGGTGATCAAGGTGATTTCCTCTCGCATGAATTGGGCCACGCGACGTTGTCGCCGACTGGTCATGACAGTTGTTCCTCGTGATGGGGCAACCAATATGCCTGTGCGGACGCAGACAGGCTGAAGCACGCTGTCTCCGACGACATGGCGCAGTTCGGGACGCAGTGCTCGCAGGGGTACCTTACCGCTGCTAGCTGCTTCTCCGTTTGCTTGCATGCAGCCGGAGGGACACGCTGGCGAACGCACTGTTCGGCAGCCCGCTCCGCAGGTATTCTACCTCGTTGACGACTACATCGGTCTGGATGCTGTTCCCTACCAGCGAGAAGGTCGTCCCTGGTGCAGCCAGCACGGGATCACCTCTGGTAGACAACTCCTCCTTCATGGCCTCATCGTGGTAGGCCTGCTCGCTCATCAGTACCTTGGCCACCGTGCGGATGTCGCTCTTGTCGAAGAGCCACACTTCCAGAGCGTTGATCTGTTCGATGTTCTCACCAAGGTGGGTGGCGGCGCCCACCCCACACTCGCCGGAGTACTCGCCGCCCGGCGAGTCCAGGGTGAAAGTCCGGTCAAACTCCATGCCCTCGCCTTCGTAGGCAACTTCGAATCCCCACGAGGGCGGAGTCTCGGGCTCCGCTCGCCGGAACATCCGCGGCATGATGCCTTCCCACCTCTCTGGCAGTGAAGGCTCCTCTTCTGTCTCCTTCTCTGCGACTCCTGTGACTCCCTCAATGATGGCCGGTGGTGCTGTTTTCGTGACCCCTTGTGTTTCCCTCAATCGCTCTCTCAAGCGATCCTGTGGGGCGCTTTGCCCTCGCCGGCGGAGCAGGTACAGCGCCAGCGCCACAAGGCCGATCACCGTAGCGGCTATCACTACCGCCTTGATGATGTTGGCCAGATCGAGTCCTTGGGCTGGTTGCGCCAGTGGCTCACCGGAGGGCAGAGGCAGTCCATCCGCCAGCGTCCGCAGCCGTTGTGCCAGGTCTCTTTGGCCCTGGACTGTCTGGTAGTCAGCCAGTTGCCGGATCTCGCGGTCAGCTTCCGCAAGAGACGGCCACGATCCCAAGCGAGACAAAGCTACCGCTGCGTCTCGAGTGGACGCATAGTCATTGGCCACCATCACCAGGTACTCGTCCCGCTCCTCCTGGCGCAGATCCACGGGGTCGGTGTTCTTCCATTGAACCGGCCACGCTCCCCATCCGATGGCAAACCAGCCCACCAGCAATCCGACCACGAAGGCCGCGATCACCAAGCTCCAGCCGAAACGTCTTTCAGAGTTCATGGTCTCCTCCCTGCCTTTCTACGCCACTCTTCTGCCTCGTGGGCGTTCTGTCCCCGTGAGGGATCATCTTCCGACCCCCGTAGTCCCCAGTTGCCTACCAGTCTCCTTGCACTATCGGCTCCCTAGGCGACTGCGTGAGCACTTCAACGCCGCCTTCGGTAACGAGAACAATGTCCTCAATGCGTACACCACCCCAGCCGGTGATGTAGATGCCAGGTTCCACCGTGATCAGATTGCCCGCAGCCAGCGTGTCCTCGGAGATGTAGCTGGCTCTCGGCTTCTCGTGCACTTCCAGCCCCACGCCGTGGCCCAGGCCGTGCCCGAAGTGCTGGCTATAGCCCGCATCGCTGATCACCTGGCGGGCGATGGCATCGGCCTCAATGCCGGTCATGCCTGCTCGGATCTCCGCTTCGGCCTTCTGCTGCGCGGCCAGCACGGTGTTGTATACCTTCCAGAAGCGTTCTGGCTCCGCTGGCTCGCCGAGGCAGACCGTCCGGCTGAGATCTGAGCAGTAGCCATTCAGTTGTGCACCCATGTCAATGATGATGGGCTGTCCCAGCGGCAGCGGCACGTCCGCCGCCTGATAATGGGCCATGGCCCCGTTAGGGCCGGCGGCGACGATGAAGTCGAAGGAAATCTTCTCCGCCTCGTGCGTGCGCATGTAGGTTTCCATGATCCAGGCCAGCTCCCGCTCGGTTATGCCGGGGCGGATGCGCTGCAAGCCATGGGCCAGCGCTTCGTCGGCCAGATCTACGGCTTTGCGCATAAGGGTGACCTCTTTGGCATCCTTCACTGCCCGCAACCGCTTCACCCACTCCTGGGTGGCTACCCATTCGACGCCGCTGAGTGGCTTCATCCAGCGGTCGTATTGCGCCACGGTCACGCTGTCTGCCTCGTAGCCGATGCGCTTGCCCCCCGCCCGCTGCACCATTCCAGGTAACACGTCGTCTACCCTTGTCGTGATCTTCAAAAGCTCGAAATCGGGACACTGGCGCTCTGCCTGCTCCCAGTAGCGGAAGTCTGTGGCGATCAAGGCCAGGTCCTGGGAAATCAGCAGCCACGCATCCCCTGGAGAGCCCGTGAAGCCCGCAAGGTACCGCTCGTTCGTGGTATCGGAGACCAGGAAAGCGTCCAGGTCTCTTCCGGTCAGCATCTGACGTAGTCTATTGAGTCTCATTGGTTCTGGTTTTCCCTGTGTGTAGTGCTGAGGAGGCTAGGGCCTGATAGGGGTCTCATTGGTCCCTTCAGGCCTGTTGGTTTCCTCAGTTCCCTCATTGTCGTCATCGTCTCCGTCTCCTGCATTGTCTCCGTCTCCTGCCCGCGGATGAGTTCGCAGGTACACTTCTCTCAGCTTCGATTGGCTCACATGCGTGTAGATCTGTGTCGTAACCAGGTTCTCGTGCCCCAGGAGCTCCTGCACTGCCCGCAGGTCTGCCCCGCCGTCCAGCAGGTGAGTGGCGAAGGAGTGGCGTAGCATGTGCGGTGTGACCCTCCGTTCGATGCCCCCCCGTTTGCTATGCTTGTGGACAATCTTGGTCACGCTCACCGTCGACAGCCGGCCGCCGAAGCGGTTGAGGAAGAGAGCCGAACGTGATGCTTTCGTGGCCAGATGCGGTCTCCCTTCGGCCAGGTAGCGGGAGAGCGCCGCCCGCGCCGGCTCGCCCATCAGCGCCACTCGTTCCTTGTTCCCTTTGCCCAGAGCGCGCAATTCGCCGCTGCCGAGGTCCAGATGACCGATGTCCAGGTTCGCCAGTTCCCCGACGCGCAAGCCCGCGCCATAGAGGAGTTCCAGGATAGCCTGATCCCGCAACCCCTGCGGTGTAGACGTATCCGGGGCGGCTAGCAGGGCTGCCGCTTCCTGCTCGTTCAGGTAGCGGGGCAGTCGCTTGGGCACCTTGGGCGACGAAAGCCCCATCACCGGGTTTGTCTCCACCACCCTTTCTCGGCGCAAGTAGCGGTAGAAACTACGCATCTCAGACACCTGGCGAGCGATGCTCGCTTTGGCGTAGCCCTGCGTCGTCAGCCAGGCCAGCCAGCGCCGCAGCAGCGGCAGATCCACTGCCTCCCAGGTTGTCACCCCCTGCCCCTGAGCGAATTCAGCGAATGCCTCGATCTCTCGCCGATAGTTGCGGACAGTGTAGGGAGAAGCGTTTTTCTCTGCGATGAGATAGGTGATGTAACGCAGCAGATACTCGTTCATAGGCCCTGACAAAGATCAGTCCTCTCCGTCATTTCCCTCAATCCCCCGTCGCGCCGCCACCAACTCTCCCTCGGTTATCTTTTCCCGTTCAAACTGCTCTTCACACTTTGTGCACTTGACCCAGCCCTTCTTGTCTTCGACGAGCATCCCGCCGCAAAGGGGGCATGGTGTTGGCAGCGGGCGGTTCCAGACGGAGTACTCACACTCGGGGTAGGTGATGCAGCCGTAGAAGATGCGACCCCGCCGCGTCCGCCGCTCGACCAGGTCATGGCCACACTCCGGGCAGGCAACGCCAGTCTTTTCGTAGTAGGACGTGGTGTTGCGGCAGGCTGGGTAGTTGGAGCAGGCGATGAACTTGCCGTAGCGTCCGAACTTGACGACCATCGGGTGACCGCACTTCTCGCACATGTCGCCGGTGGGCTGATCGCCCAGGTTCATGTGTTCCATCGTCGCCTGGGCATGCTCAAACTGTCTCTTGAAGGGATCGTAGAACTCCTGCAACACCGGCACCCATTCCCGCTCACCGCTGGCAATCTCGTCCAGTCGGTCCTCCATCTCCGCGGTGAAGCTGTAGTCCAGCACCGCAGGGAAGTACTTGACCAACTGGTCATTGACGATGAAGGCGATCTCCGTGGGATGCAGACGGCGGTCCTGGCGCACCACGTAGCCACGGTTCTGAATGGTGCTGATGATCGGCGCATAGGTCGACGGCCGGCCGATGCCGTACTCCTCCAACGTGCGCACCAGAGTGGCTTCCGAGTAGCGGGGGGGGGGCTGGGTGAAATGCTGCTCAGGGAAGAGCTGCAAGAGGTCCACAAACTCGCCCGCCTCCAACGGCGGCAGCTTCTTACCCTCGTCCTCGTCGGGAGCAGCATCCTCGTCTCGTGCTTCCCGATACACCCGTAGGAAACCGGGGAACCTCAGCGTCGACCCGCTGGCCCGGAAGAGGTAGGGCATCTCTGCCGCCAGCTTCTTGAGTTCTGCCACAGGAACCAAGACGCCAGCCTCTGCCTTCCAGCGCTCAGCATCCAGGATGCCTGCGCTGACGCTCACTGACATCGTGTCGAAGATGGCATTGGTCATCTGGCTGGCGAGGAAACGCTTCCAGATCAACTCATACAGCCGATTCTGGTCGCGGTTCAGGTATTCCTTGACCGTCGCTGGCGTGCGCAACACCGATGTGGGGCGGATGGCCTCGTGCGCCTCTTGGGCGGCTTTGGCCTTGGTCTTGTGCACAGGCGGCTTCTCTGGTATGAACTGCTCGCCGTACTGCTGGAGGATGAACTCCCGCGCCTCCTTCTGCGCCTGCTCGGCTACGTTGGTGGAGTCGGTGCGCATGTAGGTGATGAGGCCCACATTGCCGCCCTCCGGCCCGATGGGAATGCCCTCGTACAGGGCCTGGGCATTGGCCATGGCGCGGCGAGCGGTGAATCCCAGGCGACGGTTGGCTGCCTGCTGCATGGTGCTGGTGATGAAGGGAGCTGGGGGTTTGCGCCGGCGGGTGCCGCGCTTCACGTTCGTCACCAGATAGTGTGAATCCTCCAGTTCCGTGACGATGGCCTGCGTGTCGGTCTCGTTCTTCAGGTCTGCCTTCTCGCCGCGAATGCGACTGAGCTTGGCCATGAACCTTTTCCGTCGCTTGGGTGGCTTCTTGGTAGGCGGGATCTGTTTGGCTAGCTCGGCCTCGACGGACCAGTATTCCACAGGCACGAACTTCTGGATCTCCCGCTCTCGCTCCACGATGAGTCGCACGGCCACAGACTGCACGCGGCCGGCCGTCAGCCGGTTGCGTATGCGTTCCCACAGCAGCGGGCTGATAGTGTAACCGACAATGCGGTCGAGGATGCGTCGCGCCTGCTGGGCGTTGACCAACTCCATGTCGATCTGGCGGGGGTGAGAGAAGGCTTCCTCGATGGCGCCGCGGGTGATCTCGTGGAAGACGACCCTCTGCGTCCGTTCCGGCTCGATCTCGGCTGCGGCCATCAGGTGCCAGGCGATGGCCTCACCCTCTCGGTCCGAGTCGGTGGCCAAGTAGACCTCGGCTGCCTTCTCCACGACGGCTCGCAGTTCTCTGACCACCTGTCGCTTCTCGTTCGGCACCCGATAGCGGGGCTTGAAGTCGTTCTCCAGGTCCACTGACATCTTGGAGCGCAGGAGGTCGCGCACATGGCCGACGGAGGCTTTGACCTCGTATTCCTTGCCCAGGAAGCGGCCTATAGTGCGCGCTTTGGCCGGGGACTCGACGATTACCACCTTGCCTTCCCGTGGCCCCTGGTATCCCTTCTGGCGTTTCTTCTTGCCACGGCGTGTCCTGCGTTTGCCTGCCGTGACCGGTGGGCGTTCCATCCCCTCATGAGCCGGAGTCCCACCCATGCGAAAAAGGGTCGTGCCGCACTCGGGACAAGTGGCCTTAGTGGCCGGCCGTCCTGTGACGGTGAAGACCGCTTGAGGGTCGTTCATCGGTCGTTTGGTCTTGCATTTCATGCAGTAGGCTTGGAGGTGTTTATCAGGCATTTCTTGCTTTCAGATAGTTGGTGTACTCATCCAGCTTCCGCAGTCGAGCGGTAATCCCTTCCAAATCCAGCTCTTTCACCCAAACCTCCTCGTGCCAGTCGCGCCAGCAGTGCTTGATTGTAGATGCGCTCCAGGTGCTGAAAGTCCAGGTACTCTGATATGGCCCGCGTCTCGTAGCGGACTCGGCGCTACTCATCGCGGCAGAAGAGCACCTTGCCATCCCGCAGGACGCGGTGCTGTAGCAACAGCGGTGCATCGTTCAGCACGATGACGTCAATCTCGTCGGCGTCGAAGGCGCGGCCAAGTGCGGTCATCATGTGCAGCCGCAGGTCAAACGTGGCCTCGCGGCTCACCCCAGTCCGCAGTAACAGCGCCACATCCACATCGCTCAGCGGCCCCGTGTCGCCCCACGCCACCGAGCCGAAGAGATAGGCCACGTCCACAGGCTCTGCGGCGAAGAGTTCGGCCAGTTCTGTTAGCTTGGCTCTATTGCTCGTCTCATTCACTATCTTGAATCACCTAGTCTTGGCTTGACGAGGAATTGCTCAAAGAGCGACGATAGCGCGGACGTGCTGCTCGTCCACAGGTCAACTCCTTCCTGTCTCCCCCGCTTCCCCTGACTCCCTCAGTACGTGATAGGCTGGCTGCGCCGTATGCTCCTCCCAGGCCGGCATCGGCTCGATGGCTGGCTGAGCAGCTTCCGGCTCCAGCGCGTCGAAGATGCGTTCCCAGAGCTGCTGGCGGATTTCCTGATGCGTTTCGCCCTCGATGGTGTGGATTTCAGGCCGCAGCCGGAAACGGTCAGCGTAGTCACCAAATACCACTGTGGCGTTTTCCAGCGAAGGGGCGAATTCACGGATACGAGCCCCGAAATAGCGAGCTGTCTGCCGGTCGTCGTCAGGAATAGTGCGGAAAAGCAATGACCGGTCGGGGAACTCCGTACCGCAGTTCTCGTAGAGCGTCCCCCAGGTGATCCACTTTCCTCTTCCCTCGTACACGAACCACTTTTCGACAAAACGGTACCGAGATCTCATTGAAGCATCTCCTTCCCTCGCGCTCGCAGCCTCTGCAGCAGCAGCGCGGCCCTGACGACTTCATCCTCATCTGGCTTGAACAAACGCAATGGTTCCTGCGAGCTGACCAGTACGTGGAAATCGCGTGATGACGCATTGGCCATGATCAGCGCACCGCTGCTCACTTCCTCCCCAAAGAGCTCGCGGATGATGCGCTGCAGGTAGCCATACTCGACGGACAGGGCGCGACAGTGGGCATCCTCGTTGGCTCGAAAGTGCCGTTGCACTTCAGCCGGGCTCCGATGCAGCAGCCGTGGATCGCGCTCCAGCAAAACGTCCAGCTCCACCACCTCGTGCAGCAGCGCGCTAGTGCCGTAGTAGCCGCCGATGGCGATGTCCTGCAGCGTCGGCGGTTCATCACCCTGCAGCAGCCGCACGTAGCGGCCCACCCGCTCCAGTTTCCGCTCGGTGATGCCGTATTCCTCGATGATCGCCTGATCGAAGCCTGCCAGGCTGATCACAGATACTCTTCCCGCCGTTGGCGCTGGAGCTGTTCTACCACTGCCTTCACATCCTGCGCCCGGTCGCGGGGGCAAATCAGCAGCACATCGCCAGTGTCTACGACGATCAGATCCTCCACGCCGATGGTGACGATCAGCCGGTCGTTGGCGCCGTAGACCATTATGTCGCGGCAGTCCATGGCCAGATGATCGCCAGAGACGATAATGTTGCCGTCGCTGTCGGCAGGGAGCACCTGATGCAGCGCCGCCCAGCTCCCTACGTCGTTCCAGCCCACGTCCATGGGCACTACCGCCACCCGCTGGGCGTGTTCCATCACGCCGTAGTCAATGCTCTGCTGCGGCGCGTTGGGCCAGGCGCGAGCCAGCACCGCCGCTTCTTGCGGCGTGCCCAGTGCGGCAGCGATCTCTTGCAGCACTGCATCCAGCGAGGGCATCTGCCGCTTCATCTCCGCCCGCATGGTCGCCAGCTTGCAGACGAAGATACCACCGTTCCAGTAGTATCCTCCTTCGTCTAGAAAACGGAGAGCTGTAGTGTGGTCGGGTTTCTCCAGAAAGCGTCTGACGGTGTAGGCTGCTGCGCCGTGTGCAGTGGGCAGCGGTTCCGCCCGCTGGATGTAGCCGTAGCCCGTGTGCGGGCTGTCCGGTTCGATGCCCAAGGTGACCAGGTAGCCCTGCGCTGCCACCTCGCAGGCTGTCTGCAGCGTGCGGCGGAAGCTGGCGGCGTCGGCCATGATGTGATCGGCCGGCAGGATGGCCATCAGCGCATCGGGGTCTCGCCTGAAGAGGTGGATGAGCGCCAGGCCGATGGCTGGGGCCGTATTCCGCCCCGAAGGCTCCACCAACACGTTCCCCGCTGGCAACTGCGGTAACTGCTCCCTCACCAGTGCGGCGTAGCGCTTGCCGGTGATGACGACGACCCGAGCCAGCGGTATCAGCGGCTGCAACCGGTCCACGGTCTCCTGTAGCATCGTGCGTCCGTGTCCGGCAATGTCGGCGAACTGCTTGGGTTTGCCCTGGCGGCTGCGGGGCCAGAGTCTCGTGCCCTGCCCGCCGGCCAGGATGACGGCGTACATTGTGTTAGTGTTAGCCACTCTGGTCCTTCTGTCTTGCTCTGTCAGTCAACCTTGTACTCCACGGCGCTTTCTCTGGCCAGCACGTAGTTCATGCCTCCGACCTGTCGCACCATGCCTTTCAGTTCCATCAGCGCTAGTGTGCTGGAAACCTGGGCAATGGGCAGGTTCACTGCACGGCACAGTTCGTCTGCGTGCATTGGCTCTGACGAGAGGTGATCGAGCAGGCGGGATTCCATCTTCGTGGCCGGCACGACGGCTCGCACCTCCGCCTGCTGCTCGACCATGGTCAGGTTCAATTCTTCCAGAACTCCGCCAACGGACAAGGCCGGAATAGCCCCTTCGCGAATGAGCCGATTGCATCCTTTGCTGCCCCGTTGGAAGATGTTGCCAGGCACAGCAAAGACGTCACGGCCTTGCTCAGCGGCGAAATCGGCGGTGATCAGAGCGCCGCTCCTGGCGCCGGCCTCGACGACCACCGTGCCCAGAGAAAGGCCGCTGATGATGCGATTGCGAGGAGGGAAGTTTCTGGCTTCCGGCTGTGTGCCCAGAGCATACTCCGAGACCATCGCGCCATGCTGGATGATCTCCGCAGCTAGGTTGCGATGTTCAGGTGGGTAGACGACATCTACGCCGCAGCCGAGCACGGCGATGGTGCGCCCTCCGGCATCTAGCGCGGCTCTGTGCGCCTGGCCATCAATGCCACGTGCTAATCCGCTGACGATGGTGATGCCGCTGCGGGACAGGCCGCCGGCGAGTTGCCGCGTCGCCTCCTTGCCGTAGACCGTGGCCCGCCTCGTGCCCACAACGGCCACTGCCCAGTCGTCCTCCGGCCGCAATTCGCCTCGCACGTAGAGCAGCGCTGGAGGATCGTAGATGTTGCGCAAATGACTGGGGTAGGCTTCATCGTCCCACGTGAGCAGTTGCACCCCTGCTTGTTGCACCTTCTCTAGCTCTCGGTCGAGCGATAGAGCGGCCCTGGCCTTCAGCAGGTTGTCCAGCGAGCGGCGGTCAAGACCAGCATCTCGAAGCTGTGCTGGCGATGCCTGCCAGGCTACGGACAGGTCACTGAACGTGTCTAGCAGTGCCTGCACGCGAACGGGGCCGATGCCCGCCACCAGATTGAAGCCAAGCCAGTAACGCAGATCGCTTGTCAACTCAGCGGTCCCTCAGAGTCAAGACATGTCATATCAAGACGTGTCACATAATGTAGCTACAGTTCAATTTGCCTAAGGATACCCGAACTTTTCGATTTTGTCAAGCCTGGAGCAAACCGTGGTTCGGCTCACAGCCCCCTCCCATTGCGCACCTTGGCGGAACTGACACGTGAACTAACTACGGGACGGTTCTTGAACACGAGTACCACGAATGGACAAAATTCCACAGATTGCGCTGCGGTTTGCAGAAAGCACTATCTGTCGCTCCGCTGGAGGCTTTGCGTGCGCCCTTTGCTTCGATGCCTTGTCACAGCCCTGGCGGCAAGGCGACCAGCACACGCTCTCCCGAGCGGTCTATCTCCAGCACTACCTCCTTCAGCACGGGGAGCAGCAGTTCTCCCTGCTCTCCCTCGACGATGAAGACTTCGTTTGCGCCGGTGAAGATCACTTCTCGAATGTGCCCCAGGAATTCCCCTTCCACGGTCTCCACTCTCAGCCCCAGCACCTCGTATTCGTAGTACTCATCTTCTGCCAACGGCACGGCTTCGTCAACGGGGATGTACAGCCATTGGCCGCTCAGCCGCTGTGCCGCTGATCTGTCGGGACATCCTTCCAGCCGCAGTAGGACACGTCTTCTATGGAACCGCGAGCTCAGCACGGCTACCGGCCGCACGTCGTCTTCTCTTCCTATGTAGGCGCGTTTCATCTCTTGGAAGCGTTCGGGGAAATCAGTCAGCACCTCCACCTTGACTTCACCCCGCACGCCAAAGGCACCCAAGATGCGGCCGATGGCCAGGTATCGTGGTGATAGGGCCACGTTCTTTTTCCTCCCACGTTGATGGTTGGACAACAGAAACGGGAGCGCACGCTGCCGCGCACTCCCGTCCTAGTCAGCCCTGCCAGGTTCTGCAGGTCCCTACACGATGTCCAGGATCACTCGCGTGCCCTCACGAGCCGCGGCCACTCGCAACAGCGTGCGCATGGCGTTGGCCACCCGCCCGCCCTTGCCGATCACGCGGCCCATGTCCTCCTGGGCCACGCGTAGGCGCAGCACCGTCATGTGGGGGCGCTCGATCTGTTTCACCTGCACCTGTGAGGGATCGTTGACCAGGTTCTTGGCCATAAATTCAACCAGTTCGTCCATTGCCTCCCCCTGTCCACCTCATGTTACCGAGTGCAGCTAGCTATGCTTCCTCGGATACTTCCGCTTCCTCAGCTTCTCCAGTCTCGTCAGCCTCTGGCTCTGCGGGAGCTGCCTCTTCCGACTCGGGTGTCTCAGGAGCTTCCGCTTCAGCTTCGCCAGCCACCTCTGCCTCCGCTTCGGCCTCGCTGATGTCTACTACAGCCTCTGCCTCTGCTTCGGGCTCGAACTCAATTCCCTTGAACTGCTGCCAGACGCCTGTCTTCTTCAGCATTCGCAGCACGGCGTCGCTGGGCTGTGCACCCACACCCAGCCAGTGCAACGCCCGATCCGCCTTGACCCTGATAGTCGGCGGGTCGGTGCGCGGATTGTAGAAACCGATGTTCTCGATGAAACGACCGTCGCGCGGCGAGCGCTGGTCGGCCACGACAACGCGATACGTAGGTTGCTTCTTGGCGCCCTGACGGCGCAATCGAATTCGAACCATGTTCAGACTTTTGCCTCCTTGGCATACTTCCAGTCTCTTTCTCTACGGTCTTTGCTACTCCTCTTGCTCCCCGTACGTTTCCGTCTCCCTGTTTCTCTGTGCTTGCGTCAGGCTGTCGAGAAAATCAGCAAAGAGTTCCAGGTCGCGGCGCACGGCGGTGTAGCAGGCCTGTCTAACCGTCATCGCCTGTGCGCTGGGCCTTGGTCATTAGCGTTCCG
>CAZPMV010000032.1:0-3804 GCA_964587335.1 uncultured Anaerolineales bacterium | reverse complement strand
CCGCGCGGCCCGGCGGGCTACCTGCCAGGCCCGCTCGCGTCGCAGGGCCGATTCTCGTTTTTTTTCGCTCCCAGCGCCGCCGCGCCGTGGCTCGGTATACGGCCATCTCCTCTGCCGTTACATCCATTGCCATCTGTACCATGACACCGCTTCTTCAGTGTGTTTCCAGTCGTCCTCTTTCCAGATCTATCAGCCGCTGGCGATGCTCCCGCTGATCTTGCCTCTCACCCACCCAATCCGCCGAATAGCGATGGCAGTCCTTGCATCTTCCGGCGGCCTCGCTTGCCCATGCCGCCCAGTTGCTTCACCAACCGCCGCATCTGCCGGAACTGACTCAATAGCTGGTTGACTTCCTGCACCGCGGCGCCGGAACCGCGCGCGATGCGCCGCTTGCGGCTGGCGTTGATGATCTGCGGCTGGCGCCGCTCCTCCACGGTCATCGAGCTAATGATGGCTTCCACACGCTTCATCTGTCTGTCCGTGACCTCCGGACCGAGTTCGTCGCTCACGCGGGACACACCGGGCACCATCTCCAGAAGCTGGCTCAGAGGTCCCATCTTCCTGACTTCCCGCAACTGGCTCAGGAAGTCCTCCAGGTCAAATTCGCCCTTGATCAGCCGCCGGCCCATGGCTTCGGCCTGCTCCTGGTCCATGCTCGCCTCGGCGCGCTCGATGAGGCTGAGCATGTCCCCCATGCCCAGGATGCGGGAGGCGAGCCGGTCGGGATGGTACAGCTCCAGGGCGTCGGTCTTCTCCCCCATGCCAAGGTACTTGATGGGCACGCCAGTGACCTCGCGCATGGAGATTGCCGCTCCACCGCGGGCGTCACCATCGACCTTGGTCAGGATCAGACCGCTCAGACCAACCTGTTCGTGGAAGCCGCTGGCCACCCGTACTGCGTCCTGACCGGTCATAGCATCGGCCACCAACAGCACCTCGCCAGGTTTCGTCTGCTGTTTGACCTGCTCCAGCTCGGTCATCATCCGCTGATCAATCTGCAGACGGCCTGCGGTGTCGAGGATAACGACGTCGTAACCGCTCTGTCGAGCTCGTTTCAGCGCACGGGCGCAGATCTTCGGAGGGGCGACCCTGGCGCCCTCGCTGTGGACAGGGACCTCCAGTTGCTGGCCCAACACTTCCAGTTGCGTGATGGCCGCGGGTCGGTAGGTGTCCGCGGCCACCAGCAGAGGGCGACGCCCTGACTGTTGGAGCGTATGTGCCAGCTTGGCTGCCGTGGTCGTCTTGCCTGACCCCTGCAATCCCACCAGCATGATAACGTGCGGCGGCGGCCCGGAAAGGTCAAGGCGACTCGGCTCGCCCAGGGTGCGGATCAGTTCCTCGTGAACGATCTTCACCACCTGCTGCGCGGGGGTGAGACTGCGCATCACCTCCGCGCCGATTGCACGCTCCCTGACGCGAGCGATGAACTGCTTGGCGACTTTGTAGTTGACGTCCGCTTCCAGCAGGGCCAGCCGCACCTCGCGCAGGGCGGTGTCCACGTCTTGCTCTGTGAGCTTGCCGCGGCTGGCGAGCCTGTCGAAAACGGCCTGAAGTTTGCTTGTGAGATTCTCAAACACCTTTCATATCACCATACGACACCATATGGCGGGGGAGGAGCTGTCCTTCCCCGCCTGCTACTAGGTCACCCCATTCTACTCGATGTTGCAGCTTTCGTCAAATCGGTGTATAATCCACTGCGCACTGAGTTGAAGAGGAGTTGAAGAGGAGATGGGCATGATAGAGAAGAAGCTTTCCCCCGACTCCAAACATGTCCTGGTGACGTTCCACTTTCGGGGCGCTCCTTGGGCTAACCGTGTCAATTTGGTCGGCACGTTCAACGACTGGAAGACCCGCGAGACGCCGATGGAGCAGGATCCCGATGGCCTCACGTGGTTCGTGACCCTGAAGCTGGAGGCAGGACGGGAGTACGAGTTCCGCTACCTGATTGACGGGAACGAGTGGCGGAACGACTGGTATGCCGATAAGTATGTGCTGAACGCCTTTGGCAGCAAGAACTCGGTCATTGCCCTATGATGGCAACCTTTTCCATCGTGGCATATGACCCTGCCAGCGGCGATCTGGGCATCGCCGTGCAGTCGAAGTTCCTGGCTGTCGGCGCGGTGGTGCCCTGGGCGCAAGCTGGTGTGGGAGCCATCGCCACGCAGTCCTACGCCAATACCAGCTACGGTCCGCAAGGACTGCAGTTGCTCGCTGCAGGCTTGTCAGCCGAGGAGGCCGTGGCTCGACTCGTCGCTGCCGACGAGGAGCGCGAACTTCGCCAGGTGGGCATCGTGGATGCCCAGGGGCGGGCGGCTGCTTTCACTGGCGGTGAGTGCTTCGATTGGGCAGGGCACCAGGTGGCGACCAACTGCGCCTGCCAGGGCAACATCTTGGTCAGCGAGGCCACCGTGGTGGCCATGGCTTCGACCTTTGGAGCGAGCAGCGGCCCGCTGGCCGACCGGCTGCTGGCCGCTCTGGTTGCGGGACAGGCAGCCGGAGGAGATAGCCGAGGCCAGCAGTCCGCTGCGCTGCTGGTTGTGCGGGAGCGGGGCGGCTATGGCGGCCTCAACGACCGCTACCTGGATCTGCGCGTTGACGATCATCATCAGCCCATTGTTGAACTGCAGCGGCTGCTGGACATGTACAAGCTCTACTTCGACAGAACGCCGGAAGCGGACCTGTTGCCGTTGGAAACAGGACTAACGCGAGAGCTGCAGGAGATGCTGCTGGCGTTGCGGCACTACGAGGGGGAGCGGCACGGCCATTTCGATGAATCCACGCAGGGAGCATTGAGGGCCTGGGCGGGCATCGAGAATCTGGAGGAGCGGCTGCTGCCGGACGCTCGTATTGACCCTGTGGTGCTCGACTTCCTGCGGAAACGACACCGTGCAGCCGGTTTGGCTGAGCGCTAGCCCGCGTTGGCTCTCGTCTGGCAGAAGCCACCCTAAGATCAGCCGTTCAGAACTGGTAGGCGGCGAAGTCCTCCGCCACCTCGACCGGACCGGCGAATCCTTGCCCTGCCTCTTCCACCATCAGCGGAGCATCTTCGGCTCGAGGATAGTGTACCAGAACCAGCCGCTTGACCTGGGCCTGGCCAGCGATGGCGCCGGCCTGGGCGGCGCTGGAATGCCCCTCGAGTGGCCCCGTTGCCTCGTGAATCAGCACGTCTGCTCCCCGCGCCAGCCTCACTACCGCTTCGCAAGGCTCCGTGTCACTGGAGTAGACCATCACGCCCCCTGTCTGCTTGGCCTCCACCCGCAGCGCCAAGGATGTTATCACCAGATGCTCTGCCGGGCTGGCGGTGACGCGGAACTCCGGAGTGTCGAGTACGAGGGCATTCGCTCGCGTGGGCACGCCGTGATAGACGACGGTCAGCCAATCGGGCCATGTGGCCCACTCCAAAAGCTCGCCGAACGCCTGCAGGACGCGCACGCTCTTTTCTGGTCCGTAGATGTGGAAGGGCCGCCTGCGTCCCTGTAGCCACAGGCCCGTCAGGAGCATTGGAACGCCGTAGATGTGGTCGGGATGATGGTGCGTGACTATCAGCCCCTCCAGCTTCTGGAGGGCCATGCCCACGTGCAACAGCCGTTGCAGGGGGCTGCCCGCGCAGTCAATGAGGTACGCTTCCGTTTCACCTTGCACCAGCAAGTAGGTGTGCTCGCGTGCGTCGTGTGGTAGCGCCGCCGAGGTACCGAGGGCAATCACTTTGGGCATGGTCAAAGCCTTGTAGGGGTGGTCTTGAGAAGCCAGGTTTCTGACAGGAACCCGGCTCCCTTGGATGAAGAAGGCCAGGGATGAAAAAGG
>CAZPMV010000031.1:11593-17586 GCA_964587335.1 uncultured Anaerolineales bacterium | reverse complement strand
CGGCCTCCACGTGCGCTTCGCATAGTACCACAATGGATGTCAATGGCGAAAAGTCCGGTTTCTCTGCGGATAGATCGGTTTTCTACACGGCAGGGAGTTTGACAGCCGGGCGCAAATGCGGTACTATGAGTGTCAAGAGATAGCGCGGCATTCGCAAGCAGCGGCTGGGTCGCCACGAAGTGGCCTGGCCGCGCCAGTTCCTCCAGGGAGGTGTGACATGTCCAAACCGATGTATGAGGATGCCAACATCTTGCTACAGACTGCGGCCTTGATGGTCAATCCGACGTATCAAGAGGCGTCGAGTTTTGTGCTGAGCCCGCGCTTCGTCTTGGACTACGAACCCTTCGTCGCCAAGTTCCCCCGCGGTAGCCACGAATTCACGCTGGCGCGCCGGGCGTGCGCCTTCTACGAGACGTTGGGGACGCTGTGGAAGCACGGCCTGTTCCACGAGGACTTGCTCTTCGACTGGTTGTCCATCAACTACATGTGGAATCGGCTCAAGGGATTTGCCCTGGGACTGCGCTCCGAGGTGGGCAGCGAGGCGCTGTATGAGCACTTCGAGGCCATGTCCAAGGCCGAGGCGGAGTGGAGCAAGCGCAAAGCAGGTGATTAGCCAGAGAACCAGGTCTCTCCAACAAACCTGATTCATTTGCAGGACACGGATCGAAGCGGATGAACGCGGATTAGGTCGATTTCAATCAGTGTCTTTCCGTGTTCGTCCGTGTCTGAGATGCTAACTTCTCTGCTGGTGTGACGGCGCCGGACAGGGCTTCGCCGAGGGAGGATAGATCCCCGGTACGGGGAAGCGGGAGCAGATCTCGCTCACCCTCTGTCTCACTTGCTGGGACACCGCCTCATCCCCCAGGTTATGGATCACGGCGGCGATGAGTTCGCCAACCTCTTCCATTTCGGTGCTGCCGAACCCCCGCGTGGTCACGGCCGGTGTGCCGATGCGGATGCCGCTGGCCACTCGCGGCGGCCGCAGATCAAACGGAATGGTGTTCTTGTTCAAAGTAATGCCCGCGTCGTCCAAGGCTTCCTCTGCTTCTTTGCCGGTAACCCCCACCGCGCCCACATCCACCAGTATCAGGTGGTTGTCGGTACCGCCGGAGACCAGGCGTAGTCCTTCATCCTCCTGCAGCTTGCGTGCCAGCGTTTTGGCGTTATCCACGATGCGCTGGAGATAGTAGCGGAACTCCAGTTGCTGCGCCTCGCCGAAGGCCGCGGCCTTAGCAGCGATGCAGTGCATCAGTGGCCCGCCCTGCATGCCGGGGAAGATGCTCTTGTCGATCGCCTTGGCGTACTTCCCTTTGCAGAGGATCAGCCCACCGCGCGGGCCACGCAGCGTCTTGTGCGTGGTGGAGGTAACGAAGTCGCAGTGGGGCACAGGGCTGGGGTGTAGCTCTCCGGCCACCAGCCCAGCGATGTGGGCGATGTCGGCCATCAGGTAGGCCCCCACCTCGTCGGCAATCTCTCGTAGCCGGGCGAAGTCAATGAAACGCGGATAGGCGCTGGCCCCGCAGACGATCATTTTGGGACGTACTTCCCGCGCCTGGCGGGCGATGGCCTCGTAGTCGATGGTTTCCGTTTCCCGTGACACGCCGTAGGGATGCACTTCGAACAGCTTGCCGGAGAAGTTGACTGGGCTGCCGTGCGTCAGGTGGCCACCGTGGGCCAGGCTCATGCCCATGATGCGGTCGCCCGGCTCCAGCACGGCGAAGTAGACGGCCATGTTAGCCTGCGAGCCGGAGTGGGGTTGCACGTTGGCGTGCTCGGCCCCGAACAGTTGCTTAGCGCGGTCAATGGCCAGTTGCTCCACGATGTCCACGTACTCGCAGCCGCCATAGTAGCGGTGACCGGGGTAGCCCTCGGCGTATTTGTTGGTGAGCACTGAGCCCAGCGCTTCCAGCACGGCAGCACTGACGTAGTTCTCCGAGGCGATGAGCTCGATCTTGTTCACCTGGCGTTGGGCTTCGTTCTGAATAGCCTCTGCCAGCTCAGGGTCGCTTTGGCAGAGGGCTAACTCCGGCTTGCCGCCCAGAAAGCTCCAGGCGATGCCCAGCTCGAAAGGGGCGACCCGCACCCGCTCTTCCAGTGTCGTCCACAGGTGGTGCAGGTCGTCTAGCCTCTTCTCTCCTACAGAATGGGTTTGCTCCATCTCTCACCTTCCGCGTGTCTGATAGCGAGAACAGCACCTAAGAGAACGTCCGGTGGTCAGGCCACCGGACGTCGTGTCTTCGGGAAATTGGCTCCTCGGGGAGGATTCGAACCTCCAACCTACCGGTTAACAGCCGGACGCTCTGCCAATTGAGCTACCGAGGAGCGATAGCTTCACGTGAGAAGATTATACTCAATACGGCGGTTTCGTCAAATTGAGGCCCATAGGGAACTTGGGGAGAATCGCAAGGCAACCACAGACTTCACAGATTGCCCAAATGGGTCGAACGACAATCAGTGAAATCCACGCATCTGTGGTCAAGACGGTGTGCTTGTCATAACACACGACGTGAGGGGTTACTACGTCAGAGATAGTCCCGCAGTTTGCGGCTGCGGGCCGGATGGCGCAGCTTGCGCAGCGCTTTGGCTTCGATCTGTCGCACTCTCTCCCGCGTGACGTTGATTTCCTGTCCCACTTCTTCCAGTGTGTAATACCGGCCATCTTTCAGCCCATAGCGCATCTCCAGAACCTCGCGTTCTCGCTCGTTGTGCAACGAGTCCAAGGTCTCTCGCATGTTCTGTTTGAGCATCTCGCGTGAGGCGGCGTCCACCGGCCCGGGCAACTTCTGATCCTTGATGAAGTCGCCCAGGTAACTGCTTTCCTCGCTGCCCACGGGCGTTTCCAGGGACATCGGTTCCACTGCGGAGTTTGATATGCGGCGCACCCTGTCCTCTGCCTGCCGCCACCGCCATTCCAGTGCTGGGTCGAGGGGACGGTCGAGCGCCCGGCCCTCTTCGATGGCCCGTCGATCCACTGGTGTCAGCAGGCCCATCTCTAGAGCGACCTCTTCAGCGGTCGGTTCCCTTCCGTACTGTTGAGCCAGCTCTCGTTTGGCCCTTCTCAGATGGCTGATCTGCTCGTGCATGTGCACGGGCACGCGGATCGTGCGGGCCTGGCCCGCAATGGCTCGACCTATGGAATTGCGTATCCAGTGGCTGGCGTAGGTGCTGAACTTGTAGCCCCTGCGGTAGTCGAATTTCTCTACCGCTTTCAGCAGCCCGAGGTTCCCTTCTTGGATCAAGTCGAGCAGTGACATGCCGCCTCGGCCAGCGTAGCGTTTGGCCCAACTGACCACCAATCGCAGGTTAGCCTGAGCGAGTTCTTCCTTGGCGTTTTCTCCATCTTCGATCAGGGCCTTCAGCCTCGGGCGCTCTTCCGGTGAGGTTTCTCCGTCCGCCAACGCCTCTTCGGCCTGTTTCTTCCGCTGAATGCGCTTGGCTTTCTCTGTCACTTGCTCTGCCGTGAGCAAGGGGTGACGGCCGATCTCGTGCAGATACATGCGCACAGGATCGCTGGTGGCAGTGAGGTCGCCCAGTTGCTCCACAATCTCCTCGATGGGACGCTGCGCCTCAGCCTCGACCTCGGCGCTCTCCTCGTCCTCGGTCATGTCTGGCAGTTCCGGCTTGTCTGGGCTATCCTGGTCGGCGGGCGCGCCGAAAGAGGCGGCCGGTTCCGACAATTGGGAGGCGTCGGAGCGCGCCTGAGTATTGTCTCCCATCCCCGTTTCCGTCGTGCTCAAAGGGCTTTCCTCTTGCCTCTCCAGGTACAAGCGTTCAACGTCTGTTGCAGCCGTCCCATCTCGCTGGTGTGCTCCAATACCGTTTTCGCGTAGTCTTCCACTGCCCTGCCATCGCCTTCTTCTTGGGCTTGCCCCAGCAGATACTGCAGTTCTGCCAGACGCCGGCGCAGCCGTGTCAAGCGCAGTCGCAAGATCACGTTGATCAGGTCGTCGGCCGCTTGCTCTGGGGGAAGCGGCGGCAGTGTGGCGCCGTAGTCCAGCAGTTGTTCCCATCGCTCCTGCAAGGGCAATTCCAACTGCTCTTTGAAGACAGGCTCCTGCCTGCTTTGCTCGGAAAGCTGGGCTTCCAGCAAGGCGGCGAAAACTGCCTGATCCACGACGTTGGTGAAATCTTCGGTGTCCAGCGGTACGATCCGTAGGGCGTTGGACTTGGCGTCCAGCACGGGCAACAACTCTGGCCTCAGCAGTAGCTGGGCCAGGCAGTGTGCTTGCGGTTCCGGGCGGCGGCGCTCCTCCGCACTAGCCTGCTGCATCTCCTCTTCAAGAGGAGGAGATGGCTTGCGCCGTCTGCGGCCACGCGTGGGCTGCAATACCTGGCTGTGTACGATCTGCTCGTCTACCTGCACCAGTCGCGCCAGCTTCTGCACGTAGTGTGCTCGCTCAATATCGTCGGCGATTTCGCGGATGAGAGGGGCCAACCGGCGCACTGCCTCGGCTTTCCCTTTGCCCGTGCTCAGGTCTGTATCTGCCGTCACCAGATGCAGGAAGTAATCCACCACCGGCTGAGCATCGGCGACGAGCTGAGTCCAGCGGTCCAGGCTAGCGCAGATTACTTCATCCGGGTCCTGACCGGGAGGCAAGGTCATGATGCGCAATTGAGCGTCCAGCCGCCCTTCGAAGCGGATTAGGCCGCTGGCCGTCGGTGTGGGCACCCACGTGCGGTCCAGTGCCTCGCGAGCCTGTTGCACGCCGCGCAATGTGGCGGCCCGACCAGCGGTATCAGCATCCAGGGCCAGTACGAACTTCGTCGTGTAGCGCTTCAGCCGCTTGAGTTGCTGCTCGGTCAGGGCAGTGCCCATGGTGGCGACTACGTTGCTGATGCCGTGCTGGTGAGCTGCCAGCACGTCCATGTACCCCTCGACGATTATGGCCGAGTCGGCGGAGCGAATGGCCTGCCGCGCTTCGTACAAGCCGTAGAATTGCCGGCCCTTGTCGAAGAGAATGGTCTGTGGTGAGTTAATGTACTTGGGCTGCTGGCGGTCTCCTCGTTCCTTCCCGCCTGGCAACAGCCGTGCGCCGAAGGCGATAGACCGACCTCGCAGATCGCGGATAGGGATCATCAGCCGGTCTCGGAAGCGATCATAGGCGGTACCATCAGTACGGGCGATGATGAGCCCTGCCGCTTCCAGGTCGGCAAGAGCGTAACCTTGGCTGCGCAAGTGGCGCTGCAGCCCATCCCAGCCGTCTGGCGCGTAGCCCAAGTGGAAGAGTTCGGCAGTTTCCAGTGTCAACTGCCGTTGTGCCAGGTAGCCACGGGCTCGTTCCCCCGCATCGTCCAGAAGCAGGCGGTGATAGTAAGCCGCGGCCGCGGCAGTGATCTCCAGCAAATGCTTGCGTAGCTTATCTTTGGCCGAGGCAGCAGGGCCCAGAGGCTCCAGCGTAACACCCGCCATGGGCGCCAGAATCCGCAGCGCTTCGGCGAAATCCACGTTCTCCTGTTTCATGATGAAACTGAAGACGTCACCGCCGGTGCCGCAAGCGCCAAAGCAGTGCCAGGTTCCGGTTTCCGGGAAGACGACGAAGGAGGGTGTTTTCTCCGCGTGGAAAGGGCAGCATCCCTTGTGGTTCCGTCCCGCTTTCTTCAGCGGCACGTAGCGGGACACGACCTCAACGATGTCCAGCCGCTCCTTGATCTCGTCTACCACGCTCACTGTTGCTCTGGCTCCTATGGATGATTATACAGGAGTCAGCCTTGAGTGTCAAACGTTGAGACGGTCGGTCTGGGTGGTTTCATTTGCAGATCCGTTATCCACAAGCGCACCAGGGCAAACTCACACGTCGCTCTAGCTGGATCGTCAGATCCGGCGGGTTAGGTGCAATACAGTTCGGTTCGGAGGGAGTTGAACTCCCGACCTCGGGCAGTGCAACTGCCTCAGAACGGTTTATGATCCGGCGGGTTAGGTGCAATACAGTTCGGTTCTGAGGGAGTTGAACTCTCGACCTCGGCAGTGCAACTGCCTCAGAACGGTTTATGAT